>NZ_JACIUW010000010.1:0-180557 GCF_014145825.1 Stenotrophomonas sp. I18B00994
GGCCGCTGGCCGGCAACCCCGAGGAATGCCGGCCAGCGGCCGGCACTACCGGGGAACAAAAAAAACCCGGCCGAAGCCGGGTTTTTCGCATGGAACCACAACAGCATTAACGCGCGTCGCGGGCTTCCTGCTCTTCTTCCTTCTGGCGATCGAAGAAGGCCATGATCCGGCTCATGATCGGGAAGGTGCCTTCGCGACCCAGCGCGGAGACCAGGAACCACGGCTCCTTCCAGCCCAGCTCGGCGACGATCTGCTCGGCCGCAGCCTTCGCTTCATCCTCGAACATCAGGTCAGCCTTGTTCAGCACCAGCCAGCGCGGCTTCTGCAGCAGTTCCGGATCGTGCTTTTCCAGCTCGCGCTCGATGGCGCGTACCTGCTCGACCGGAGAAATGCCTTCCACCCCACCCTCCATCGGCGAGATGTCCACCAGGTGCAGCAGCAGGCGGGTGCGCTGCAGGTGGCGCAGGAACTGCGCACCCAGGCCGGCACCGTCGGCCGCGCCTTCGATCAGGCCCGGGATGTCGGCAATCACGAAGCTGCGGTAGTTTTCCACCTTCACCACACCCAGGTTCGGGTACAGCGTGGTGAACGGGTAATCGGCCACCTTCGGCGTCGCCGCCGAAACGGCACGGATCAGGGTGCTCTTGCCGGCGTTGGGGAAGCCCAGCAGGCCGACGTCGGCCAGCAGCTTCAGCTCCAGCTTCAGCGTGCGCTCCTCACCCGGCTCGCCCGGCAGCGCCTGGCGCGGCGAGCGGTTGGTCGAGCTCTTGAAGTGCATGTTGCCCAGGCCACCGCGGCCGCCCTTGGCCACCAGCAGGCGGTCGCCGTGCTGGGTCAGGTCGCCGATGACTTCATCGGTGGCAACGTTGATCACTACGGTGCCGACCGGCACGGTGATGGTCAGGTCTTCGCCGCCCTTGCCGTAGGCCTGGCGGCCCATGCCGTTCTCTCCACGCTGCGCCTTGAAGATGCGGTCATGGCGGAAGTCGACCAGGGTATTCAGGTTTTCGTCGGCGCGGATGTACACGCTGCCGCCCGCACCGCCGTCGCCGCCGTCCGGGCCGCCGAGCGGAATGAACTTCTCGCGACGGAAGCCAATGCAGCCGTTGCCGCCGTTGCCGGCGAACACTTCGATTACTGCTTCGTCTACCAGTTTCATTGTTTCGATGCCTGCGATGGGCGCGGCCTGCCGGCCGCCACCTTGAATGTTATGCCTGCCGATGGCCGGCAGCCCGGCCTGGCCGGTCTTGCTTCAACTCTAACGAAAAGCCCCGCCGAAGCGGGGCTCTTCATGCAGCACCCCCATGCCGAGGCACGGGCGCCGGCGATGCCTGGATCAGGCGTCGGCCGAGACGATGCTGACGGTGCGACGCTTCTTGGCGCCCTTGACCGAGAACTCCACCTTGCCGTCCACGAGGGCGAACAGGGTGTGGTCACGGCCCAGGCCAACGCCGGTGCCCGGGTGGAACTGGGTGCCGCGCTGACGCACGATGATGTTGCCGGCTTCGATGGCCTGGCCGCCGAAGATCTTGACGCCCAGGTACTTCGGGTTGGAGTCGCGACCGTTGCGCGAGGAGCCTACGCCCTTTTTATGTGCCATGACTGCTTCTCCTGATGCTTAGCCGGCGATGCCGGTGATCTCGATTTCGGTGTAGTACTGACGGTGACCCTGACGCTTCATGTGGTGCTTGCGGCGACGGAACTTGATGATCCGGACCTTGTCAGCACGACCCTGGGACAGGACCTTGGCGGTGACGGCAGCGCCCTTCAGCGCATCGCCCAGCTTCACGCCGTCGCTGTCACCCAGCATCAGGATGTTGTCAAACTTGATCTCGCTGCCGACTTCGACTTCGAGCTTTTCAATGCGGAGCTTTTCGCCCTGCGCCACGCGGTATTGCTTACCGCCGGTGACCAGTACTGCGTACATGACCAGGCCTTCCTCTGTAGTTATTGTGGTCTGAGCTGCCGCCATCGAGGGCGGACAGGAGCGGAATTTTACGCAGATCAGCGGGCGCGGGTCAAGTCAACCCCTGAACGTCGAAGGAGACGGCACCGGAAAGGGGTCAGAACCCTTTTCACGCCGTCAGCCAGGGATCTGCCCCCTGGCTGACGGCCTGTCTCACAAGGTGAGACACCGGGCTGGCAATGTCGCCCATTGCCCCCATCTGGTCACCTCGGTAGGCTGACCGATTGCCGTTCCCTGCTGGCCCGGCACCCAGCCAACGCCCCCACAACCGGATCCCCCATGGCGATGGATTTCATCCGCATCCGCGGCGCGCGGACGCACAACCTGAAGAACCTCGACCTCGACCTGCCCCGCGACAAGCTGATCGTGATCACCGGCCTGTCCGGCTCGGGCAAGTCCTCGCTGGCGTTCGACACCATCTATGCAGAAGGCCAGCGCCGCTATGTCGAGTCGTTGTCGGCCTATGCGCGCCAGTTCCTGAGCGTGATGGAAAAGCCGGACCTGGACCACATCGAAGGCCTGTCCCCGGCCATCTCGATCGAGCAGAAGTCGACCTCGCACAACCCGCGTTCGACCGTCGGCACGATCACCGAGATCTACGACTACCTGCGCCTGCTGTACGCCCGCGTCGGCACCCCGCGCTGCCCGGACCACGGCTATCCGCTGGAAGCGCAGACGGTCAGCCAGATGGTCGACCAGGTGCTGACGCTGGACCCGGAACAGCGCTACATGCTGCTGGCGCCGGTCATCCGCGACCGCAAGGGCGAGCATGCGCAGGTGTTCGACCAGCTGCGTGCGCAGGGCTTCGTCCGTGTGCGCGTGGACGGCGAGCTGCATGAAATCGACGCGGTGCCGCCGCTGGCACTGCGCCAGAAGCACACCATCGAGGCGGTGATCGACCGCTTCCGCCCGCGCGAGGACATCAAGCAGCGCCTGGCCGAGAGCTTCGAGACCGCGCTGAAGCTGGGCGACGGCATGGCCTCGGTGCAGAGCATGGACAACACCGGAACCGCGCCGACGCTGTTCTCCTCCAAGTATTCCTGCCCGGTCTGCGATTACTCGCTGCCGGAGCTGGAACCGCGCCTGTTCTCGTTCAACGCACCGATGGGCGCCTGCCCCGGCTGCGATGGCCTGGGCATGGCCGAGTTCTTCGACCCCTCGCGCGTGGTGGTGCATCCCGAACTGTCGCTGGCCGCCGGTGCGGTGCGCGGCTGGGATCGTCGCAACGCCTATTACTTCCAGCTGATCGCCTCGCTGGCCAAGCACTACAGGTTCGACGTCGACGCGGCGTGGAACTCGCTGCCGGCCAAGGTGCAGCAGGCCGTGCTGTACGGCAGCGGCGACGAAGCGATCACCTTCACCTACTTCACCGAAGCCGGTGGCCGCACCCAGCGCAAGCACCGCTTCGAGGGCATCATTCCCAACCTCGAACGCCGCTACAAGGAAACCGAGTCGCCGGCGGTGCGCGAAGAACTGTCCAAGTACATCAGCGAGCAGCCGTGCCCGGAATGCCACGGCGCGCGCCTGAACAAGGCGGCTCGCAACGTGTTCGTGGCCGACCGCCCGCTGCCGGACCTGGTGGTGCTGCCGATCGACGAGGCGCTGAAGTTCTTCAGCGAACTGAGCCTGCCGGGCTGGCGTGGCGAAATCGCCGCGAAGATCGTCAAGGAAATCGGCGAACGCCTCGGCTTCCTGGTCGACGTCGGCCTGGATTACCTGACCCTGGAGCGCAAGGCCGACACCCTGTCCGGTGGTGAGGCGCAGCGCATCCGCCTGGCCAGCCAGATCGGCGCCGGCCTGGTCGGCGTGATGTACGTGCTCGACGAGCCGTCCATCGGCCTGCACCAGCGCGACAACGAACGCCTGCTCGGCACCCTCACCCGCCTGCGCGACCTGGGCAACACGGTGATCGTGGTGGAGCATGACGAGGATGCGATCCGTCTGGCCGACTACGTGCTGGACATCGGCCCGGGCGCGGGCGTGCACGGCGGCGAGATCGTCGGCCAGGGCACCCTGCAGGACATCCTGGAAGCCCCGCGCTCGCTGACCGGCCAGTACCTGTCCGGCAAGCGCGCGATCGAGATTCCGGCGCGCCGGCACAAACCGAACCCGAAGATGACCCTGCACCTGCGCGGGGCCAGCGGCAACAACCTGAAGGGCGTGGACCTGGCGATTCCGTCGGGCCTGCTGACCTGCGTGACCGGCGTGTCCGGCTCGGGCAAATCGACCCTGATCAACGACACCCTGTTCTCGCTGGCCGCCAACGAGATCAACGGTTCCTCGCACCCGATCGCCCCGTACAAGGAGATCGATGGCCTGGACCTGTTCGACAAGGTGGTGGACATCGACCAGTCGCCGATCGGCCGCACCCCGCGTTCCAACCCGGCCACTTACACCGGCCTGTTCACTCCACTGCGCGAACTGTTCGCACAGGTGCCTGAAGCGCGCGCGCGTGGCTATTCGCCGGGCCGCTTCAGCTTCAACGTGCGCGGCGGCCGCTGCGAAGCCTGCCAGGGCGACGGCCTGATCAAGGTCGAGATGCACTTCCTGCCGGACGTGTACGTGCCGTGCGATGTCTGCCATGGCAAGCGCTACAACCGCGAAACGCTGGAGATCCTGTACAAGGGCTTCAACATCAACGACGTGCTGGAAATGACCGTCGAGGATGCGCTGAAGCTGTTCGAGCCGGTGCCGTCGATCGCGCGCAAGCTGGAAACGCTGGTCGACGTCGGCCTGAGCTACATCAAGCTGGGCCAGAGCGCGACCACGCTGTCTGGTGGTGAAGCGCAGCGCGTGAAGCTGTCCAAGGAACTGTCGCGCCGCGATACCGGCCGCACCCTGTACATCCTCGACGAGCCGACCACCGGCCTGCACTTCCACGACATCGAAGCGCTGCTGGGCGTGCTGCACAAGCTGCGCGACGAGGGCAACACGGTGGTGGTGATCGAGCACAACCTGGACGTGATCAAGACCGCCGACTGGATCGTCGATCTGGGCCCGGAAGGCGGGCATCGCGGTGGCACCATCCTGGTCACCGGCACGCCGGAAGACGTGGCGGCCTGCCCGCAGTCGTACACCGGCCAGTTCCTGGCCCGCATGCTGCCATCCACCAGCGCGCGCCCGGAACAGCCGGCCGCCGTGGCCAACAAGCCCGATGCCCGCCCGCCGCGCAAGGTGAAGCCTGAGAAGCCGGCCAAGGTGGCGAAGAAGGCGGTGGCTACCAAGAGCACCGGCAAGGCCAGCAAGAGCACGACCAAGAAGAAGGACGCCTGATGAGCAGCGAACACAAGATCCTGGCCCGCATCCCGATCAGCGTGCGCTGGCGTGACATGGACAGCATGGGCCACGTCAACAACGCCAAGTACATTTCCTACCTGGAGGAAGCGCGCGTGCGCTGGATGCTGGGCGTGGACGGCGTATCGATGACCGACCGCATCGCACCGGTGGTGGCCGCGACCAACGTCAATTACCGGCTGCCGATCGTGTGGCCCAACGACATCGTGGTCGAACTGTTCGTCGAGCGCCTGGGCAACAGCAGCGTGACCATCGGCCACCGCATCGTCGATCAGCAGGACGATTCGAAGCTGTATTCCGATGGCAACGTGGTGGTGGTCTGGATGGATACCCAGACCGGCAAGAGCGCACCGCTGCCGGAGGCGATCCGCAGCGCCTCTACCTGACGCGCCCTGGTGGGTGCCGACCTTGGTCGGCACGCTTTGGCTGCAATGAGGTTGCCGGCCAGCGGCCGGCACGACCGACACTGATCAAAGGACTGACATGATCCACAAGACCGAACTGCGCGACCTGCTGCCCGGCATGGTCCCCTTCCCCACCGACGTCTTTCCCGCCGACCAGGCCTGGCTCGGCCAGCACCTGCTGCCGCTGCTGAAGATCGACCTGGGCGTGCTGCGCCCGGAACTGGCTGGCCAGGTGGCAACGATGCTGTGCCCGATCGAGCCGTACGACGGCTGCATCGGCGAGACCACCGAAGAACACCACAACGATTTCACCGGCACCAACTGGATCGCCTTCGAACTGACCGCCGGCAACCAGATGCGCTTCCTCGGCAACGAGGGCTATTTCATCGGCGATGCGGTACAGGACAAGGACGCACAGGAACACATCGCGCAGATGCGCGAGAGCTACGCCAAGGCCCGCGACTACCATGCCACGCACGGTCGTCTCGCCTGCTACTCGCGCTACGGCAAGGGTGAGGCCAGCGAGCGCGATTATCTGGATACGCTGGGTGGCCCCATTGGTTTCGGCAACTGGACCGAGACCGCGGAGATTCCCGCAGCCTTCGAACTGGGCTTCACCGAGGCGGCCGATGACCCCAACGCTGCGGACGATGCCGAAACGGTGATCATCACCCGCAATGGCAACAAATTCTTCGCCGTGGCCGACGTAGCCGGCTACAACTGGTGCGCCACCGGTGCCGACGCGATCGTGATGCTGTACGAGCCGGTCAGCCGCACGGTGCTGTTCTCTTACGACTGGTCGTAAGCCTGTTTGGTAGTGCCGGCCGCTGGCCGGCATACCGAGTTGCCGGCCAGCGGCCGGCACTGCCATCCCGCTACGGCGCGGCCTTGCGCACGGTCAACGTCGCACTCGCTTCGCTACCACCTTCCAGCTGCAGCCGCAGCGGCAGCACCTGCCCTTCCTTCAACGCACCCTTGCCCTGCATCAGCATCAGGTGCAGGCCACCGGGTTTGAGCTCGGCACGCGCGCCGGCTGCCAGCGGCAGGCGCTCGATCGCGCGCATCCGGCTGACCCCGTCGACAATCGTGGTCTCGTGCAGCGACACATCACCGAAGCTGCTGCTGGTCGCGCCGGTGATCGCCACCGCCTTGCTGCAGCCGTTGTGGATGACGCCGTAGCCGGCGGTCATCGGCATTGCCGGATTCGGAGGCAACCGCGCCCAGCCCTGCTCCACCGTGACGCACGCCGGTTCGGCGGCCGAGGCCGATGCTGCGGTCGCACACAGGACCCACAGTACGCCAACGAATGGTTTGGTTATCATCGCCCAGGTTCCTTCTTCGCAACGAGACCGCAGCATGACGACGCTCATCGAGGTGATCAACCATGGCCCCATCCGCGAACTGCGCCTGGCACGGCCGCCGGTCAACGCACTGGACACCGAACTGTGCCGGCAGTTGATCCATGCCATCGAGCTGGCCATGGCCGAAGACGCGCATGGCATCGTGCTGTCGGGCAGCGAGCGCGTCTTCACCGGCGGCATGGACGTGCCGCACCTGCTCTCGCATGGCGATGACAAGCACAAGTTGCTGGACACCTGGAACGCCTTCTTTGGCGCCGTGCGCACGCTGGCCGAGAGCCGCATTCCGGTGGTCGCGGCGATCACCGGCCACGCCCCGGCGGGTGGCTGCGTGCTGGCCCTGTGCTGCGACTACCGGGTGATGGCGCGCAGCGCCGATCCGTCGCGGCCGTATGCCATCGGCCTGAACGAGGTGCAGGTGGGCCTGATTGCGCCGGAGGGCATCCAGCGCCTGCTGCGCCGCGCGGTGGGCGTGCACCGCGCCGGCGTGCTGCTGACCACCGGTTCGCTGGTGCCGGCCGAACAGGCGCTGCAGATCGGCCTGGTGGATGAGCTGGCCGAGGGAGACCTGGTGGTGGCACGCGCCATTGCCTGGCTGCAGAACCTGCTCAAGCAGCCGCGCCAGCCGATGTTGCTGACCCGCGCGATTGCCCGTGCCGACCTGCATGAGGCGCTGCACCCGGACCTGATCCAGCTGGACCGCTTCGTCGAGGCCTGGTTCGCCCCGGATGCACAGAACGCGCTGCAGGCCCTGGTAGCCCGGCTCGGCAAGTAAACGGTAGTGCCGGCCGCTGGCCGGCAACCAGGCAATCCTTCCGGGACGCCTGTGGCTGCCGGCCAGCGGCCGGCACTACCGATGATGGGCTGGCCTGCACCGGTATAATCGGGGCCTCTTCACTGCTGTGGCCGCCCCCCTTGAACGACACGCCCGAACCCGTCGTCTCCGAGCTGATCGACCTGCTCACGCTGGAGCGGCTGGAGGACAACCTGTTCCGCGGGCAGAGCCGCGACATCGGCACCAAGTACGTGTTCGGCGGGCAGGTGCTGGGCCAGGCGCTGGCCGCGGCGCAGGCCACGGTCGACAACGGCCGCCACGTGCACTCGCTGCACGCCTACTTCCTGCGCGCCGGCAACATCGACCACCCGATCGTCTACGACGTGGACCGCACCCGCGATGGCGGCAGCTTCTCGGTGCGCCGGGTCACTGCGATCCAGCACGGCAAGGTGATCTTCTTCTGCGCGGCCTCGTTCCAGCAGGCCGAAACCGGCGCCGAGCACCAGCACAAGATGCCCGAAGTGCCGCAGCCGGAAGACATCGAACCGAACCGTCCGCTGCCGGCCGAAGTGCTGGAGCGGCTGCCGATCAAGGTACAGCGCTGGCTGTCGCGCGGTGGCCCGTTCGAGTTCCGCCACGTGTACCCGCGCGACGAACTGAACCCACCCAAGCGCCCGCCCTACCACCAGGTGTGGCTGCGCCTGAGCGAACCGGTGGGCGATGCGCCGGAGCTGCACCAGGCGCTGCTGGCCTACGCCTCCGACTTCCACCTGCTGGGCACGGCGACCTTCCCACACGGTATCAGCTACTACCACCCGCACGTGCAGATGGCCTCGCTCGACCACGCGATCTGGTTCCACCGCCCGTTCCGCGCCGACGACTGGCTGCTGTATTCGCTGGACAGCCCCAGCGCGCAGGATTCGCGCGGCCTGGCCCGCGGCCAGTTCTTCACCCGCAATGGCGTGCTGGTGGCCAGCACCGCGCAGGAAGGCCTGATCCGCGTCGTTCCCGACCAGGCCACGGCCGCTGCCGTGCCAGCCAAGGAGTAACCCCATGCGCCAGATCTTCAGCAGCCAGCGCGTGGAAACCGTCGAAGGCGTGGCCGAGCTCCTGCGCGAGCATGGCATCGACGTCAAGGTGACCAACGGGCGCTCGTACAAGACCCGCCGCCGCGGTCAGTTCAGCTATACCGACCTGGGCAACGCCAACGCCTATCCGGCGGTGTGGATCGTACGCGCCGACGACCAGCCGCGCGCGCGTGAAATCCTGCGCGAGGCGCGCCTGCTCGACACCACCCGTCGCGACCACCCGACCGCCGAGTTCGCCTTCCGCGACGCGCCGGAACCGGGCAGCGGCGGCCGCAGCTGGGCCTGGCGCATCCGCATCGCCCTGCTGGTGGTGATCGCCGGCGTGGCGCTGGTGATCGGCCTGCGCCATCGTGGTGCCCCGGCACCGGTCGCACCGGCCCCTGCCCCGCAGGCCCAGCCGCAGCGGGCACAGCCGGCACCGCAGGCCGCGCCGGAAGAGGAAGAAGTGCGGGTCCGCATCCAGCCCTCCAAGTAACGCACGGGTAGTGCCGGCCGCTGGCCGGCACTACCGCACAGAATGTCGGTCACATTGGGCGCGCGGCTCCGTCATGGGACACAATCCCCGCAGGAGAGCCGCCGCCATGACGACGTTCGCCGCATCGATCGACCAGACCCTGGAACGCGAACTGCCGGCCGCCGCCAGCGGTTGCCAGCACGCCTATGGCCGCATCGTGCTGGCCTGCCAGAACACGGTCACCGCCATCGCGCTGGCCATCACCCGCGACCGCCAGGCCAGCGAGGACATCGCGCAGGAGGCTTTCGTCAAGGGCTGGCAGCAGCTGCACCAGCTGCGCAGTTCGACCAGTTTCCTGCCCTGGCTTCGGCAGATCACCCGCAACCTGGCCCGCGATTGGCTGCGTGCACAACGTGGCCGGCCGCTGACCGGCGAGGCCGCCGAGGTGGCGATGGGCATGGCCGCCGACCCTTCACCGGGCGCGGCCGACCGGCTGCAGCGGGTGGAAGAAGAGATCGCCGCCGAGGACATCATCTCCGCGTTGCCGGCCGACAGCCGCGAAGTCCTGCTGCTGTACTACCGCGAAGGGCAGCGCTCGCAACAGGTCGCCGATCTGCTCGGGCTCAGCGATGCGGCCGTGCGCAAGCGCCTGTCACGTGCACGTGCCCTGGTGCGCGACGGCCTGCTGCAGCGCTTCGGTGAGTTCGCGCGCAGCAGCGCGCCGAGCGCCGCATTCGCTACGGCGGTGGTTTCGATGGTACTGGTGGCCGCGCCCGGCACGGCCAGCGCAGCGATCCTGCTCGGCACCGGTGTCGGCGTGGGCGGCAGCAAGCTGGGCCTGGGCGGCGTCAGTGCCGCAGGCGGGGCAGCCATGGGTTCACTGACGGCCGCCGCCAGCCAGCTGCACCTGATTCCCGCCAGCGACTGGGCCACCGTTGCCGGTGGCGTCATCGGCGGCATCATCGGCAGCTACCTGGGTGGCCGCTTCCTGCTGCGCTTCGCAGACACCCAGCAGGAACGAACAGCAGTGCGACGCTTCGTGCACCTCAATACGTTCACCGCGATGGTCGTCTGCACCAGCCTGCTGATCTCGCTGATGCTGCAGGTGCCAATCTGGCTGCAACTTGCGATTCTCGTCATCGGCCTGGGTACGGTGAGCTACCAGTGCCTGGTGCCGCTGCAGCGCGTGATGGCACCCATGATCGCGCGCGATTCAGCGCGGCGCGGCCGCAGCGGAACCAACTGGAAATACGAATCCGTGTACGGGCGCACCGGCATCATCGGGGCGAACGTATTCGTGATCGGCCTGGTGGTATATGCGCTGATGCGCAACGGAAACGCGTAACGGACAACGCCGGCAGTACGCCGGCGTTGTCATCGATCACTGCATTGAACCTCAGCGCTGCGGCTTCGGCGCAGCGCCATCACGCGGACCGCCATGGCGCGGGCCACCGTGCATCGGGCCCTTGGCGGCGTCGAACTCGGCCTTGCTCAGCTGGCCGTCCTTGTTGGTGTCGGCGGCAGCGAACCAGGCGTCACGATGCTGCTTCATGCGCAGCTCGCGGTCGGCCTTGTCCAAGTAGCCGTCCTTGTTCAGATCAAGCTGGTCGAAGCGCGCGGCCAGGCGCGGATCGGCCTTGGCTTCCTCGCGGCTGATGCGGCCGTCCTTGTTGACGTCCAGCTTGGCCCAGCGCTCACCGCCGTGGCCACGTCGTCCATGCTGCCAGCGCGGCAGCTCATCGCGCGAGAGCTTGCCGTCCTTGTTCTTGTCCAGCTCGTCGAACTTCGCGGCCAGGCGCGGGTTGGCGGCGGCCTCGCTGCGGTCGATGACGCTGTCGCCGTTGGTGTCCAGCCTGGCCGGGCGCTGCGCGGGCGTGGTCGGGGTGTCGGCCGCGAGCGCGATACCGGAAGCGGAGGTGCCGAGCAGCAGGGCCAGCAGCAGGGGGGTACGGATCATGAGGTCACTCCTGGGGATGGGAACAGCGTCGGGGTGATCACTTCACCCTCGGGGGACAACAACGCCCGGGCGCGACGTCGGTTGACGCTACTGCCGATTCCATTCATCCGCCGGACAGTCGCCGCCACTGCGACAACCTGGGGCTATGCTGTGCCCATGGCGATACATGGCGACAGAGACGACGAACTGCGACTTTTCCAGACCGGCGAGCACCCCTGCGGGTACTGGTCGGACCGGGTGGCACGCGACCTGGTGCTGGACCCGAACGACCGCCGCCTCGGTGCGCTCTATCCGCTGGCACTGAGCTGGGGCTTCCGCCGCAGCGGCGACCTGGTCTACCGGCCGCATTGCGCGCACTGCCAAGCCTGCGTGGCCGTGCGCATCCCGGTGGCGCGCTTCGCCCCGGACCGCAGCCAGCGCCGGTGTGCCGCCCGCAATGCCGACCTGGAGGTGCGGATCACCGCCGCCACCGCCCGCGACGACCTGTTCGCGCTGTACCACCGCTACCTCACCCACCGCCACGCCAACGGCGGCATGGACGACCATGGACCGCACGAGTTCGAGCAGTTCCTGATCGGCAGCTGGTCGCACACCCGCTTCATGGAAATGCGCCTGCCCGGCCACGACGGCCAGCCCAGCCAGCTGCTGGGGGTGGCGGTGACCGACGTCACCGAGCACGGCCTGTCGGCGGTCTACACCTTCTTCGACCCGGACCACGCCGCGCGCGGGCTGGGCACCTTCGCGATCCTGCAGCAGATCGAATGGGCGCGCCGCGAGGGGCTGCCGCACGTGTATCTGGGCTACTGGATCCGCGGCCACCAGAAGATGGACTACAAGCGTCGCTTCCATCCGCTGGAAGCCTACGATGGCCGCCGCTGGCACGATTTCGACAACGATCTGGACGGGCGCTGACAAACCGCTGACACCGGGCCGGGTGCACAATACGGCCCATGAACATGACCCGCCGCCATCCCCTGATCCTCGCCCTGGCCCTGCTCTGCGGCGCCACGGCCCCCGCCTTCGCCACGTCCCCTGCGATGACCGAAAAGCCGTCCGCTGCGCTGCGCCTGGCCACCTACAACACCTCGCTGTACTCCGATGACGCCGGCGGCCTGATCAAGGAGCTGGAAGGCGACAGCGAGCACGCGCGCAAGATCGCCGCGGTGCTGCAGCAGGTGCGCCCGGACCTGGTGCTGCTGAATGAGTTCGACTTCGACGACGCCCATCGCGCCGCCGACCTGTTCCAGAAGCGCTACCTGGAAGTGGCCCAGCCCGGCGGCGGCAAGCCGCTGCACTTCGCCTACCGCTACCTGGCACCGGTCAATACCGGCGTGCCCAGCGGGCTGGACCTGGACAACAACGGCGTGGTCGGTCGCGAAGGCCGCAGCCGCGGCAACGATGCATGGGGCTACGGCCTGCACCCGGGCCAGTACGGCATGCTGGTGCTGTCGCGCTACCCGATCGATGAAGCCAAGGTGCGCAGCTTCCAGCTGCTGAAGTGGAGCGCGATGCCCGGTGCGATCCGCCCGGTCGATCCGCGTACCGGCAAGAGCTTCTACAACGACCACGTGTGGTCGCAGCTGCGCCTGTCGTCGAAGTCGCATTGGGACGTGCCGGTGAAGACCCCGGCCGGCGTGGTGCATGCGCTGGTCTCGCACCCGACCCCGCCGGTGTTCGACGGTCCGGAGAAGCGCAACGCGGCGCGCAACCACGACGAACTGCGCCTGTGGCAGGAATACCTGTCCAAGGGTGACAAGCCATGGCTGTGCGACGACAAGGGCCAGTGCGGCGGTCTGGCGCAGGATGCGCGCTTTGTGATCCTCGGCGACCTCAACAACGACCCGGCCGATGGCGATGGCCGCCATGAGGCGATCGTCGAGCTGATCGAGAACGCCCGCGTGCTGCGCTACCCCACCCCGCGCAGCGTCGGCGGCGAGCAGACCAGCCTGGCCTATGCGGCCAAGGGCATCGAGCGCAAGGGCGCACCGTTCCACGCCACCGGCGATTTCGGCCCGAAGTCCGGCACGATGCGCCTGGACTACGTGCTGCCCTCGACCGGTTTCGAGTACGTGGGCAGCGGCATCTTCTGGCCGGCCAATGAGAGCCCGGAAGCGAAGATCGCCGACGGCAGCGACCACCACCTGGTGTGGGTGGACGTGCGGTAGCGTCGACTGGGTAGAGGTGACTGTTCGTCGACTGCACGGTGGAAAAAGGGGACGGAGGGGATTAAGTCGTTTGTGCCACAAACGACTTAATCCCCTCCGTCCCCTTTTTTGGTTTACGGGCGCAGTTCGACGCCGATGGCGTCGGCGGCATCACGCGCGATGGCGCGTGCTTCGTCGATGGTTACCGCGCGCGCCAGGGTCACGCCCACGCGGCGGTGGCCATGCACGCTCGGCTTGCCGAACAGGCGCACGGCGGTGTCCGGCACCTGCAGCGCGGCAGCGACGTTGTTGAAGTACGGCACGCCCTCGCCGTGCGCCAGCAGCGCGCACGAGGCCGACGGGCCGCTCTGGCGGATCACTGGAATCGGCAGGCCGAGGATGGCGCGCGCGTGCAGCGCGAACTCGCTCAGTTCCTGCGATACCAGCGTCACCAGGCCAGTGTCGTGCGGGCGCGGCGACACTTCGCTGAACCACACTTCGTCGCCCTTCACGAACAGCTCCACGCCGAACAGGCCCCAGCCGCCGAGGTCGTCGGTGATCGCGCGCGAAATCTCTTCGGCACGCGCCAGTGCCGCGCTCGACATCGGCTGCGGCTGCCAGCTTTCGCGGTAGTCGCCGTCCTTCTGCAGATGGCCGATCGGCGCGCAGAACGAGGTGCCACCGGCATGGCGCACGGTCAGCAGGGTGATCTCGTAATCGAAGTCGATGAAACCTTCGACGATGCAGCGGCCGGCGCCAGCGCGGCCACCGGTCTGTGCGTACTCCCACGCCGGGGCGATGTCCGCCTCGCTGCGCAGGGTGCTCTGGCCCTTGCCCGAGGACGACATCACCGGCTTGACCACGCACGGCAGGCCGATGGCGGCCACGGCAGCACGGTACTCGGCCTCGGTATCAACGAAGCGGTACGGCGAGGTCGGCAGGCCCAGGGTCTCGGCGGCGAGGCGGCGGATGCCCTCGCGGTCCATGGTCAGGCGTGCGGCACGCGCGGTCGGAATCACCCGCAGGCCCTGCTCCTGTTCCAGCTGGACCAGGGTTTCGGTGTGGATGGCCTCGATCTCCGGCACCACCAGGTGCGGCTGCTCCTGGGCGATCAGCGCGCGCAGCGCCATCGCATCGAGCATGTCGATCACGTGCGAGCGGTGCGCGACCTGCATGGCCGGCGCATCGGCATAGCGATCGGCGGCGATCACTTCCACGCCCAGCCGCTGCAGCTCGATGGCCACCTCCTTGCCGAGTTCGCCCGAGCCCAGCAGCAGCACGCGGGTGGCGGAGGGGGACAACGGAGTTCCAAGCTTGGCCATGGCGGTTCCAGCAGCGATGTGAAGGCGGGTGGGCATTCTAGCTGGCCGACCGCCCCGGCCACGGCATCCGACGAACGGTAGCCGACAAGTGATATCACTTTGATATCTTCATTCCGAACCCTCAAGGACGTACCGCCATGAAAGAGAAGTCGCTGTCTTCCCTCAACGGCCTCGGCACGCTGGCCGGCGCCCTGCTCGTCGCCCTCGCTGGCGCCGCCCTGTTCGTACTGGGAGTGGCAGCCAAGGCCAGTGCCGGCTCGCCCAACCTGCTGCTGATGCTGCTGGGCGCCCTGCTGGTGGTGCTGGGCGTGTTCATCCTGGCCGGCCTGTACACCATCCAGCCCAACCAGGCCGCCGTGCTGAGCCTGTTCGGCAAGTACGTGGGCACGGTCAAGGACAACGGCCTGCGCTGGAACAACCCCTTCTATGCCAAGCGCCGGGTCAGCCAGCGCGTGCGCAACTTCGAGAGCGGCAAGCTGAAGGTCAACGAGCTGGACGGCAGCCCGATCGAGATCGCCGCGGTGATCGTCTGGCAGGTGGTCGATGCCTCCGAGGCGGTCTACAACGTGGACGACTACGAGAGCTTCGTGCACATCCAGTCCGAATCCGCGCTGCGCGCGATGGCCACCAGCTATCCCTACGACCAGCACGAGGATGGCCAGCTGGCCCTGCGCAGCCACGCCAGCGAGATCTCCCAGCACCTGAAGAACGAGCTGGCCGAGCGTCTGGCCGACGCCGGCGTGCAGGTGATCGACGCACGCATCAGCCACCTGGCCTACGCCGCTGAAATTGCCCAGGCCATGCTGCAGCGTCAGCAGGCCAACGCGGTGATCGCCGCTCGCACGCGCATCGTGGCCGGTGCAGTCGGCATGGTCGAAATGGCCCTGGCCGAACTGCAGAAGAATGGCGTGGTTGAACTGGACGAGGAACGCAAGGCGCACATGGTCAGCAACCTGCTGACCGTGCTGTGCTCGGACCGCGGCACCCAACCGATCGTCAACGCCGGTTCGCTTTACTGAGCCATCCTCGCAACGGGGCGCCCCACCGCCCCGCCAGGAGTTTTCATGAGTGAGAAGAAAGCCTATCCGCTGCGCATCAATGCCGAGGTCCTGGCCGCGGCACAGCGCTGGGCTGACGACGAGCTGCGCAGCCTCAACGCGCAGATCGAATACGTACTGCGCGACGCCCTGCGCAAGGCAGGACGCCTGCCGAAACCCACGCCATCGCCGGAGGACAAGGAATGAGCAAGCGCTGGAGCTACCAGACCATCGAGGTCAAGACGTCCATGATGGGTGTACTCAAGCCCGAGGACATCCAGGCCGAACTCAGCCGCCAGGGCCAACTGGGCTGGGAACGGGTCAACATCATCATCCCGGCGCCGATGCGCCCGGCGATGCTGGTGTTCAAGAAGGAGGCCTGAACCATGGGCGGCAGCGACCCGAAACCCTTTGACGTGGCCGAGAGCTCGCCGCTGCGCGTGCTCTGGATCGTGCTGCCGCTGCTGGCTGCCTTCGTGGCCTGCCTGTATGCACAGCTGTACAAGGCACCGGCGAGCGCACCCTGGATCGAAGTAACGCTGTCGCCGCCCTGGTTCCGGATGGGCGGCAGTGCGGCATGGAGCCTGCTGGTGATTGCCCTGCTGGGCATTGGACTGGGCACGGCCTTCTTCCGCCGCCGGGTGGAACTGGCCGGCGATGTGCTGGACGTCCGTTCAACGATGTACCGGCGGCGGGTGCCGGTGGCGCAGTTGCGGCTGGACCAGGCCGAGGTGGTCGACCTGCAGCGTGACCGCCGCTATGGCATCCGTGTCAAAACCAATGGCTATTCAATGCCGGGCTTCTACTCGGGCCACTTTCGCCTGCAGGGAGGCGGCAAGGGCTTCGCCCTGGTCACCGACCGTGCGCGGGTGCTCGCCCTGCCGGTCAGTGATGGCAGCACGCTGCTGCTCAGTGTGGACCGGCCGCAGGCGCTGCTCGATGCGCTGCGCAAGGTGGCCGCGTCGGCGCCGCGGCAGTAAGCTGCGGCGATGCAACGACGCGCCCCCCTGCTGATCAATACCGAGGCCATCGAGCTGTGGCCCGCCCACCTGTTGCGCGCACGCAGCAACCTGGATGCACGCCTGCTGTCGCAGGCGCAGTGGGTGCTGCGGCGCAAGCGTGATGGCCGCTATCTGGCGGTGGTACTGGCGCAGGGTGTGCACCCCATGGTGCCGCGCCTGCCGCGCGAACCCGGGGTCGAGGAAGCACTGGCACTGCTGGATGCCGCGGCTGCACGGCCCTTCGGCGCCGGACTGGAAGATCAGTGGCTGCCGCTGGCCGGGTTGCAGCAGCGCCTGCAGCAGCTTGGCCTGGATGGACAGCGCTATGCCGACGACAGCGGCCTGCCGCTGGAATCCGAGCCGTGCCTGCTGCACTTCGCCGGTCGCGACCGCTTTGCACGTCCATTGTGGCTGCGCCGTGGCGCCGCGCAGGGCTGGCGACGGATGCGACTGCACGCGGCACGGGATGGAATTGCGCTGGATGCCATCTCCGGCTTCCGCAGCCATGCCTACCAGTTGGGCATCTTCGAACGGAAGCTGGCGCGCGGCTTGAGCGTGGCAGAGATCCTGAAGGTGAATGCCGCACCGGGTTTCAGCGAACACCACAGCGGCCACGCGCTGGACATCGGCACACCGGGCGACGCCCCGGCCGAAGAGTCGTTCGACGCCACCGATGCGTTCGCGTGGCTGCAGGCGCATGCCGGCGGGCACGGCTTCCATCTGAGTTACCCGCGCGACAACCCGCACGGCATCGTCTACGAACCGTGGCACTGGTGCTGGAGACCGGCCAACGGCTGAGCCCCTCATGGCGAAAGCCTGGAGCGGTCAGCGCATGGCCGCGGGATGGAACAAGAAGGCAAAGACAGAAGCCGGTCGCTTCACTCAAAGCCTCTATAAGGGATCAGCGCGCGGCTGTTGGGTCCGCCTTCAAGCGAGCCGAGCACCGCAGGTCCGGCGAGGGCGAAGAGGTGCGGGTGTCTGAGCGCAGCGAGTTCCCGCACCGCCCCTCGACGGGCCGAGGAGCGCAGGGGACCGGTGCGCAGCGCCGGCTCGCGGCCGGCGGCGCGTTTCTTTTGGTTACTTTTCTTTTCGCGCGAAAAGAAAAGTAACGCCCATGAACCATCACGATCGCATCGGCATGGATCGGAGCGACAGCCCTGCGACCGTCACCGCCTCAACGCATTGATCGCCAGCAACACCCATCCGGCCATCATGCTGGTGCCCCCGATCGGCGCCATCCGCGTCGGCCACTGCCACAAGGCACCGCCCACCAGGCTGCCGGAAAACAGCAACACGCCCAGCAGCAGCACGTACAGCGCCAGGTGCGCGGTCGCCCCCTGCGCACGCGGGCCAAGCGCCACCAGCACCGCGCCATGCGCGAACGCATACAGTGCCGCCATGTTCAGGTGCTGCTGTGAAAGCGGGTCAGCCACACCGTGCGATGCGTAGGCGGACAGGCCGATCGATGCCGCCGCCAGCAGCGCACCAAGGCAGGCCAGCAGGGAAGGCTTACGTGCGCGACGTTCCAGGTTGAACATGGGGGCTCCTTGCACAGCGCCCTTTCCGGGCGCCAGATGAAAAAAAACGCGCCGCAATGAGCGGCGCGTTTTCGTGTCCAACACTACATGGGTCAGCCGAGGCTTACTTGACGGCCCAGTAGATGTCGTAGGTACCTTCCGGGGTGAACGACTTGTCGATGCCATCCTTCCAGGTTTCGTACGGACGGTCGATCACTTCGTTGCCGGAGGTCACAGCCCAGGCGCGCAGGCCGTTGCGGGCAACGTCCAGACCCGCCATGTGGCCGGTGTAGGCCGCATGTGCCGAGCGGTGCGGAGCCACGTGCACGTACTTCACCGGAGCGCCACCGTCGATCTTGACGGTCAGGGCCTCAGCGGTGGCACCTTCAGCACCCTTCTTCTTCACCGGCTGGGCGATGTCGAAGGCGTACTTCTCCTGGCCGAAGTCGGTGGTGATGATGCGGAACGGACCGGCGGCTTCAAGGCCATTGGCCTCCATCACGCGCTTGATCCACTCCTGGTTGTCCTTGATGGACTTGGTGATCGTGTCCTGACCGCGGTCCACGTTACCGGCGTTGACGACCAGCAGATCCTCAGCCGGCACATCGACGATGGCCAGATCGGTCAGCGGGGCTTCCGGCGTGCGGTAGTCGACGTTCGGGACGGTAGCCAGCATGTTGGCCATGCGCGACAGGCCCATCTTGATGTCGTCGCCGATCTGGCGGCTGACATACAGGCCTGCATAACGGCCGAACAGGTCGAAGCCGTACTTCACCGAGTAGTCCTGGGTGATCTTCACGTTGCGGCCACCCTTGCCGGTCGGCTCCAGGGTGAAGGTGGTGACCTTGTCGTGACCCTTGGTGGCGTCTTCGATGGCGATCGCAACGCGCTTGTTCTCTTCGGCGTCGGTGATCTTCCAGGAGCCGGTGCCCAGGTCCTTGGAGGTGAAGTCCAGGGTGGCACCCTTGCCGGAGGCCGGGCCGGACAGCTTCAGTTCAACGGCGGGATCGCGCAGTACCAGCGGGTTCCAGTCCTTGAAGCGGCGCAGGCTGCTGACCGTGTCGTACACGATCGTCATCTTGCGGTTGGTCTCGATGCTTTCGGTGATGTGACGCTCGCCCGGCAGACATACGCCAATGATGACGAACAGGCCAGCCACGATCCCCAAGGCGATCAGGAACTCGATAATACGGGTCATTCAGAGAGTCTCCGGGGCCGATCCCACGGCCGGGTTGATTGAAGCGAAGCGCCAATCCTAGCAGGCTTCGCGGGCATTGTTTATCGGGATTGGCGCACCGGTTTCCCTGCCGGCTGCGTATTTGTATGGACAAAGAATTCGAAGGGTAACGCATACCGCTACCCGGCAAGTAGGGGGGCACCTTGGCCGGAACCCCCTGCCACCACCCAAGTCTTTGTACCGAAACGATTTTCCTCAGACCAGCTGGAGTTCGAACGCCTTCAGTACCGCGCGCGTACGGTCGCGCACACCCAGCTTGGAGAGGATGTTGGACACGTGGTTCTTGATGGTGCCCTCGGCCACGCCCAGCGAGTTGGCGATCTCCTTGTTGGAGAAGCCGCTGGCCATCAGCCGCAGGATCTCGGTCTCGCGGTCGGTCAGCGGGTCCGGGCGGTCCAGGCTGACGAACTCGTTGCGCATGTGCTCCAGGCCCGACAACAGGCGCTGGGTCACCGCCGGCTGTACCAGCGAACCCCCTTCGGCCACGGTACGGATGGCACCGACCAGCTGTGCCAGGGTCACATCCTTGAGCAGGTAACCCTTGGCACCGGCCTTGAGGCCAGCCAGCACCAGCTGATCGTCATCGAAGGTGGTGAGGATGATGGTCGGCGGCAGCTGTTCCTGCCGCGACAGCACCTGCAGCGCTTCCAGTCCGGACATCACCGGCATGCGCATGTCCATCAGGACCACGTCGGGGCGCACCTGCGGGATCAGCTCGACCGCCTGCCGGCCATCGCCGGCCTCGGCCACTACCTCGATGCCATCGTCGAGCGCCAGCAGGGAGCGGATTCCCTGCCGCACCAGGGTTTGGTCATCGACCAGGCAGACGCGAATCATCAACGTACTCCTTCAGGAACCTTGGTAAGGGCGGCCACCAGCACCGTTGCCGGCACCGTTGCCCGCAGGCGGAAGCCTTCACCGGGACGGGTCTCGATCTGCAGCTGGCCACCACATTGTTGCAGGCGCTCGCGCATGCCGCGCAAGCCATTGCCCACATTGACCATGTCCGCGCCGACACCGTCGTCGCGGGCCTCCACCACCACCCGGTCCGGGGCTTCACGGTACACCTTGATCCACAGGTGGCGCGCACCGGCGTGGCGCACCGCGTTGGTGATGATCTCCTGGGTACAGCGCAGCAGGACGTGGGCCCGCTGGGGGTCCTCCACGTTCAGCGGATCCTCGATCTCCAGCTGGATGTCCAGCGAGGGCACGTTCTCGGTCAGCGGGCGCAGCGCCGCGGCCAGGTCGATCGCGCCGGTCTCGCGCAGCTGGCTGACCACCTCGCGCACGTTGCCCAGCAGCAGTTTGGCCAAGGTATGGGAGCGCTTCACGTGCTCCAGCGCCTGCCCTTCGGCCAGGTGCCCGGCCACTTCCAGGTTCAGGGTCAGCGCGGTCAGCTGGTGGCCCAGCAGGTCATGCAGCTCGCGCGAGATGCGGGTGCGCTCATTGACGCGGGCACTCTCGGCAAGCAAGGCGCGGGTGGCACGCAACTCTGAATTGAGCCGGCGCTGTTCGTCGCGCGCCTCGGTCTGCTGCCGGGCAACCAGGCTGGTCACGAAGATGAACATGGAAAAGCCGCCGTACAGCAGCGACTGCATCACCGCTTCGAACAACGGGAAGCGCAGCAGCAAGTAGTAGACCGGGGCCACCGCCAGTTGGCTGACCAGCAGCCACAGCACGCCCAGCCGCACCGACAGCATCCACGGGATGACCCCGGCGGCCACCATCATCAGGATGCTGCCCAGGCCCGAGCCGCTGAGGAAGCTGACGCCCAGCGCCGAAATCGTCAGCAGCAGCAGCAGGCCGCGGTCCAGCCAGCTGGTGGGGCTGTCGCTGCGCAGGATGCGGGTCAGCCAGTAATAGGAGGTGCCGAAGGACAGGTAGGCGACGAACAGCAGGACCGCCCAGCCACCCATGTCACCGCGGCTGTGCAGGTTCTCGAACTGCGAGTACGCCAGGGGCAGACCGACCATGACCCAGGTGAACAGGCCGGCCAGGCGAAGGACGCGGGTATGGCTGAGGACTCCCAACATGCCAGCACTCTACGGGCCCGGCCTGCACACCGCACCCCACGGAAGTCATGCCTGCCCGGTCGCCTGTTCATGCCGCAGCCCACCCCGGGCATGCAATAATCGTGCGCAGGGTCCCTTGATGGACCAACCGCGTTACCCCACGGAGTCACAATGTCGATTGTCATCCGCGACGTGCGCGAGCACGAGCTCGATTCCGTCCTGGCTTTGAACAACAACGCTGGCCTGGCCATCCTTCCCCTGGATGCGGCCCGTCTGCGCCTGTTCTATGAAACCGCTGAGTATTTCCGCGTCGCCGAGCGCGACGGCAACCTGGCCGGCTTCCTGATCGGCTTCGGCAGCGACAGCCAGCACGACAGCAGCAACTTCGCCTGGTTCAAGCAGCAGCTGGACACCCCCTTCTTCTACATCGACCGCATCGTGGTCGCCAGCCGCCGCCGCGGCGGTGGCGTCGGCCGTGCGTTCTATGCCGACGCGCAGAGCTTTGCCGAGCTGCGCTACCCGCAGATGACCTGCGAAGTCTTCCTCGACCACGGCGCCGATGCCGCCCTGCTCTTCCACGGCAGCTTCGGCTTCCGCGAGCTGGGCCAGAACACCATGGCCCAGGTCGATGTGCGTGCCAGCATGCTGGCCAAGGAACTGTGCAGCTACCCGTGGGTCCAGGAGACCTACGGCGGCAAGCTGCCGGATGTGGCATGGACACGCGCCCGGCAGCTGCCGGCGCAGGCACAGCGGCCGACGGGGACCTGAGCGTGGCGGTGAATTTCGATTACGAACAGGCCGGTGAACTGAAGATCGGCCAGGTGGGCATCGCCAACCTTCGCATCCGTACCCTTGATGTCGAACGCCTCGTGCAGGAAATGCGCGAGCGCGTGACCCGTGCGCCGAAGCTGTTCGGCCGCGCGGCGGTGATCCTCGATTTCGGCGGCCTGAGCCAGGTTCCGGACGTGGCCACTGCACAGGCGCTGGTCGATGGCCTGCGCAGCGCCGGCGTGCTGCCGGTGGCGCTGGCCTATGGCACCAGCGCGGTCGACCTGCTCTCGCAGCAGCTCGGCCTGCCGCTGCTGGCCAAGTTCCGCGCCCAGTACGAACGTGCCGAGGCCGAAACGGCCCCGCCGCCGCCCGCACCGGAACCGCGCCGCGCCGCGCGTGCCGAACCGAAGCCAGCCCCGGCCGCACCGGTAGCCAAGATCGCCGATGCAGCCGCGCCGCAGCCGGGCCGCATGCAGCTGGGCAACGTGCGTTCGGGCCAGCAGCTGTACGCGGAGAACTGCGACCTGACCGTGATGGCCACCGTCGGCGCCGGCGCCGAGGTCATCGCCGATGGCAGCATCCATATCTACGGCACCCTGCGCGGCCGCGCGCTGGCAGGGGCCCAGGGCAACACCGCGGCACGCATCTTCTGCCGTGATTTCCATGCGGAACTGGTGGCCATTGCAGGCCACTACAAGGTACTGGACGATGTTCCGGACAACCTGCGCGGCAAGGCCGTGCAGGTGTGGCTGGAACAGGACCAGATCAAGATCGCTGCGCTGGACTGACGCAGCCCCAAACTAATGCAGAACCAGGAGAAGTCCTTTGGCTGAAATCATCGTAGTCACCTCCGGCAAGGGCGGCGTGGGCAAGACCACTTCCAGCGCGAGCCTGGCCTGTGGCCTGGCGCGGCGCGGCAAGAAGGTGGCGGTGATCGACTTCGACGTCGGCCTGCGCAACCTCGACCTGATCATGGGGTGCGAACGCCGCGTGGTGTACGACTTCGTCAACGTCGTTCATGGCGAAGCCACCCTCAAGCAGGCCCTGATCAAGGACAAGCGCTTCGACAACCTGTATGTGTTGGCCGCCTCGCAGACCCGCGACAAGGACGCACTGACCCAGGAAGGCGTGGGCAAGGTCCTGAAGGACCTGGCCGCCGATGGCTTCGATTACATCATCTGCGACTCGCCGGCCGGCATCGAGAAGGGAGCATTCCTGGCGATGTACTTCGCCGACCGCGCCGTGGTGGTGGTGAACCCGGAAGTGTCCTCGGTGCGCGACTCCGACCGCATCATCGGGCTGCTGGACTCGAAGACCCACAAGGCCGAATCCGGCCAGAACGTGCCTGCCTTCCTGCTGCTGACCCGCTACACCCCGCTGCGCGTGGAAACCGGCGAGATGCTCAGCATCGCCGACGTCGAGGAAGTGCTGGGGCTGAAGGCCATCGGCGTGATCCCCGAATCGGGCGACGTGCTCAATGCCTCCAACAAGGGCGAACCGGTGATCCTGGATGTCGAATCCGCTGCCGGCCAGGCGTATGACGACGCCGTCGCGCGCATCCTCGGCGAAGATCGCCCGATGCGCTTCACCAGCGTCGAGAAGAAGGGCTTCTTCAGCAAGCTGTTCGGAGGGTAAGCATGGGCCTGTTCGATTTCCTCAAAGCGAAGAAGACCACCGCCGAAACCGCAAAGAACCGCCTGCAGATCATCATCGCGCAGGAACGCAGCCACCGCGGTGGCCCGGACTACCTGCCGCTGCTGCAGCGCGAGCTGCTGGAAGTGATCAAGAAGTACGTGAACATCGACGTCGATGCGGTGAAGGTCGACCTGGTGAAGGATGGCCAGCACGATGTGCTGGACATCTCCGTGGCGCTGCCTGAAGGCCCGGACAAACCCTGATGCCCCGCCCCGCCCGTGCCTGCATGGGCGGGGCCGCGTGACCTGCATGACCGATACGACAACCGCCGTGGACATCACCTGCGTGGGCGACATCGCCTTCGCCGACGCGCAGTGCCTGCTCGCCGCGCATGGCCTTCGCCTGCACCACGTGGCCGCAGGCGAACCGATTCCCGGCAGCTACTGGGGCGAGCCCGAGGCGGGCATCATCGCCAGCAATGTCTATGTGCGCGATGACACCCCGGTGCATTCGATGCTGCATGAAGCCTGCCACCTGATCGTATTGCCGCCGGAGCGGCGCGCGCAGGTGCACACCGACGCCACCGATTCGGTGGCCGAGGAAGATGCCACCTGCTACCTGCAGATCGTGCTGGCCGGGCGTTTGCCTGGTGTCGGCAGTGCGCGGTTGATGGCCGACATGGATGCCTGGGGGTACACGTATCGGCTGGGGTCGACACAGGCGTGGTTTGAGCAGGACGCCGAAGACGCGAAGGCGTGGTTGATCGAACGCGGGTTGCCGGTGGCGTAACGCATCGGTAGTGCCGGCCGCTGGCCGGCAACCTCATGAACCCGTGAAGCATTACCTGGTTGCCGGCCAGCGGCCGGCACTACCCCATCATCCCTGCCCTGCCAGCGCGCGCAGGGTGATGCCGACGATGTAAGCCAGGTACGTGCCGGTGGCGTAGCCCATCGTGCCCAGCAGCACGCCCACCGGCGCCAGTGCCGGATGGAACGCCGCGGCCACCACCGGCGCCGAGGCCGGTCCACCGATGTTCGACTGCGAACCGATGGCGAAATAGAAGAACGGCACCTTCAGCAGCTTGCCCAGGCACCACAGCAGCACGATGTGCACGGCAATCCAGATCAGGCCGAGCAGGAACAGCCACGGGCGGTCCAGCAGCGCCAGCAGATCCATCTGCATGCCGATGCAGGCGATCAGGAAGTACAGCAGCAGCGAGCCCAGGCGCGATGCGCCCGCGCCTTCCAGCGTGCGCGCACGGGTGAAGCTCAGGCTCAGGCCCAGCGTGGTCGACAGCACCACCACCCACACGAACGGCGCGTCCAGGCTGAACTGCGAGGCCCAGCTGACGTTGGCCTTGAACCATGCTGCCAGCGGCGCGCCGATGGCGTGCGAGAGGCCCACGCCGCCGAAGGCCACCGCCACGATCAGCATCAGGTCGGTGAGGCTGGGAATGCGCTCGTGTTCGGCCTGGAAGCGCGCGATGCGCTCCTTCAGTTCATCGATGGCCGAAGTATCGGCGCCACTGCGCGCGTCGATCTTCGCTGCCCGCCCCGCCAGGAAGATCAGTGCCGCCATCCACACGTAGCCGACACCGACATCGACCACCGCGAACTGGCCGAACGTGGTCGCATTGACGTCGAATACTTCGCGCATTGCCAGCATGTTGGCACCGCCACCGATCCAGCTGCCTGCCAATGCGGCCATGCCGGCCCAGGTGTCACCGGCCACGGTTTCCGGATGCAGCGCGCGCATCGCCAGGAACGCCACCACCGCACCGAGCATGATGCTGGCCGAGGCGCCCAGGTACATCAGCACCAGCTTCGGGCCCAGCCGCAGGATGCCCTTGATGTCCACCGCCAGGGTCAGCAGGATCAGCGCTGCCGGCAGCAGGATGTCGCGTGCGATCGGGTTGTAGAGCTTGGTGTTCTGCCCATCGATCAGGCCGCCGGTGTTGTAGATGCCGGGAATCAGGTAGCACAGCAGCAGCGCCGGCACGAACGTGTAGAAGCGCTTCCACAGGCCCTGCTCGCGCGACGCGGTCCAGAACACGGCGCCAAGGGTGGCGGCGATCAAACCGAAGACGACGATGTCGTTCTGGATCATGCAGGTGCTCTGGGTAGAGCCGGCCGCTGGCCGGCTGCTGTTGGCGGCGGATCATGAGGGTGTGCCGACCAACGGTCGGCCCCCACCGGTAAAGCAGATGGCGAAACAAAAGCGCCGCCCCGAAGGGCGGCGCTGCAGTCATCAGTTGCCGATGTGCTGCTTCAGCCAGGCATTGACGGTGTCATGCCACAGGATGCTGTTGTTCGGCTTCAGCACCCAGTGGTTTTCATCCGGGAAGTACAGGAACTTCGATTCGATGCCCTGACGCTGGGCAGCGGTGAACGCGGCCAGGCCCTGCTCGACCGGAATGCGGAAGTCCTGCTGGCCGTGGATGACCAGGATCGGCTTCTTCCAGTCCGCCACGTGGTTGACCGGGTTGAACTTCTCGTAGTTCGCGGCCTTCTGGTACGGCGTGCCGCCCTGCTCCCACTCGGTGAACCACAGCTCTTCGGTGGCGTAGCCCATCATGCGCTGGTCGAACACGCCGTCGTGGTTGACCAGGCACTTGAACGGGCTGTTCCAGTTGCCGGCGATCCAGTTGACCATGAAGCCGCCGTAGCTGGCGCCCAGCGCACAGGCCTTGTCACCGTTGAGGAAGGAGTACTTCTTCAGCGCCGCGTCCCAGCCCTTCTGCAGGTCTTCCAGCGGGCGGTCGCCCCAGTGCTGGCTGATCGCATCGGTGAAGGCCTGTCCGTAGCCTGTGGAACCGTGGAAGTCGATCATCACCACGGCGTAGCCCTGGCCCGCGTAGGTCTGCGGATTCCAACGGTAGCTCCAGCCATTGCCGAAGCTGCCCTGCGGGCCACCGTGGATCAGGAACGCGACCGGGTAGGACTTGCCTTCCTGGTAGTTGTGCGGCTTGACCACATAGCCATGCACGGTGTCGTTGTTCCAGCCCTTGAACTCGAACTGCTCGTAGTCGCCGAAGCTGACCTCCTTCAGCACCTCACCAGCGGCCGGGGTCAGCGCGCGCAGTTCGCCGATGGCCTCGCCCGCAGCCGGCAGCAGGCCGACCAGCACCTGGTCGTTGCTCTTCAGGCTGTTGCGGGTGATCGCCACGCTGTTGCCGGCCACATCCACCGAGGTCACGCTGCCGTCGCCGATCAGCCTGGTGGCCTTGCCGCTGGCCACGTCGATCTGGAACAGCGGGTGTTCGCCAAGGTCATCGGCCGTGGTGTAGATGCTGGCACCATCGGCGGACAGGGTGATGCCGCCCGCCGAGCGATCCCACTGCGGCGCAATTTCGCGGGTCTTGCCGCTGGCCAGGTCCATCGCCATCAGGCCGAAGCGGTCGGCCTCGAAGCCCGGGCGCTTCATCGCACGGTAGAACAGGGTCTTGCCGTCCGCACTGAACACAGGGCCGGCATCCCAGGCCGGGTTGGAGGCGGTCAGGTTGACCGGTGCCTGCTTGCCGGCGGCGTCGAAGCGGTACAGGTCGAAGTTGGTCGACCACGGCTCCTGCTTGCCGGCCACGCGGATGCTGGCCACCACGCTGGCGCCGTCCGGCGACCACGCGAAGTCATCATTGCCGCCGAACGGCTTGGACGGCGCATCACCATCGATGGTCGCGCTCAGCGCCGACGCGCCCTTGACCGCACCGGCCTTGGCCGTCGGCAGCGGAGCGACGAACAGGGTGTTGCGGCGACCGTCGTTCCAGGTGTCCCAGTGGCGCACGAACAGCGAATCCCACACCTGGCCGCTGGCCTTGGCGTCCTTCTTTTCCTTCAGTTTCTTCTCGGTGCAGGCCAGGTCCGAGGCACAGTCCTGGAACACGCCGGCGCTGAACAGCACGCGGTCGTCCTGCGGCGACACGTGGTAGCTGTCCACGTCGACCGGGAAATCGGTCAGCTGGCGCGGAGCACCGCCGCTGATCGGCTGCGCGTACAGCTGCTGGCTGCCGTTCCTGGCACTGAGGAAATACACGGTCTGGCCATCGGCCGACAGCGAAGCGGAATTGACGTTCCAGCCGGCCGGGGTGATCTGCTTCGGCGGCGCTGCATCGCGGGTGCGCAGGCTGCGCGCGAACAGCGCGGTGGAGGCCTTCAGGTTGGCATCGACGCTGCGCTTGGCGAACACCACGGTGCCACCGTCAGCGGTCAGCACCGGCGCGGAGACGCGGTCCATGGCCACCATGTCGCGGACTTCCAGGCCACGGGCAGCGGCGACGCTGGGCAGGGCGGCCAGCAGGCTCAGTGGCAGCAGGGCATGACGCAGTTTCATCGGGGTCTCCGCAGGACGGCAAAAAACCGATGGTAGGCCCGTGCGGCCGGGGCTGCCAAGGCCATCGGTCATGGCTGCAGACGGACAATCGCCAGAAACAGCAAACCGCGCCGAAGCGGGGTCTGCGGTAGTGCCGGCCGCTGGCCGGCAACCAGGGGTATCACGGGATTCCGGGATTGCCGGCCAGCGGCCGGCACTACCCGTTGAACCCAGGGGCAGAGCCCCCTTACGCCTTGGCGTACTTGCCGGTGCGGTAGATCAGCCAGCCGACCAAGAACAGCACGGCCAGGCCGATCCACTGCGCGCCCGGCAGGTGGAACGGCACGGCCAGCACGTCGGCGCGGCTGCTGACCACGATCGGAATCGCGATGGCGATGCCCATCAGCGCTTCGCCGGTGATCAGGCCGGCGGCGAACAGCACGCCCGGCTTGTGCACGCGGTCGCGGCCTTCTTCGTCATCGGCGCGCACCTTGTGGAAGCGCTCGACCAGGTGGGCGATCAGGCCGCCGAGGAAGATCGGCACCATCAGTTCCAGCGGCAGGTAGATGCCGATGGCGGCGGCCAGCACCGGCACGCGGAAGCGGGCGTTGCGCGCCTTCAGCCAGCTGTCGAAGGCGATGATGGCGGCACCGACCACGGCACCGATGCCGATGAAGGTCCACGGCAGTTCACCACCGAACAGGCCCTTGGCCACCGAGGCCATCAGGTTGGCCTGCGGTGCGGCCAGCGCGTTCGGGTGCAGCTCGGACTTCACGCCGATGCCGTAGGCGGTGGCCAGCAGGTTCAGCACCGGGGCCATGATCAGCGCACACGAGAAGGCACCGATGCCCAGCATCAGCTGCTGCTTCCACGGGGTGGCGCCGACGATGTAGCCGGCCTTGAGGTCCTGCAGGTTGTCACCACCAACCGCAGCGGCGCAGCACACCACCGCGCCGATCATGATGGCGGCCACGGCGCCCAGCGGCGCGCCGCCGGCACCGACCGGCTTCAGGCCGTCGGCGCCCAGCAGCACGACCAGCACGGCCGAGGCGAACAGGATGGTGGAGATGGTGATGCCCGACACCGGGTTGTTGGACGAACCGATCAGGCCGGCCAGGTAGGCCGAGACCGAAACGAACAGGAAGCCGGCGACGATCATGATGAGGGTCATCGGGATCGACACGTGCCACTGGCCGACGATGGCCTGGTACAGGGCCAGCAGCGGCAGCACGAAGACCACCAAGGCCACCAGCATCCACTTCATCGGCAGGTCGCGCTCGGTGTGCGCCAGCACCGGGCCACCGCTCTTGCGGGCGGCGGCAAAGCCGCTCTTGACGCCGTTGAGCAGCGACTTGCGCAGCGAGATCAGGGTCCAGATGCCACCGATCAGCATCGCGCCGACACCCAGGTAGCGCATCTTCGCGCCCCAGATGGCGAACGCCGCCTCGGTGGACGAAGCCGCGGCAACCGACGCGGCCAGTGCCGGATCGGTGTTCATGAAGAACGCCTGGTAGATCGGAATGGCGATGTGCCAGGTCAGGATCGAACCGGACACCACCACGATGCCGACGTTGAGGCCGACGATGTAGCCCACGCCCAGCAGTGCCGGCGACAGGTTGGTACCGATGAAGGCGGTGACCTTGGAGCTGCCGACGTAGGCCGAAGTGGCCCAGGCATCCGGGATCAGGCGCATGCCGCTTTCCGCGGCCAGCTTGACGAAGGCACCGATCACCGCCGACAGGCCGAGGATCTTCAGGCCCGGGCCCGGATTCTCACCGGCCTTGAGCACTTCGGCCGCAGCCTTGCCTTCCGGGAACGGAAGCGGGTCTTCGACGATCATCGAACGACGCAGCGGCACCGAGAACAACACGCCCAGCAGGCCGCCGAGGCCGGCGATGCCGAGCACCCACCAGTACTTGAAGTCCGGCCAGTAGCCCATGATCACCAGCGCCGGGATGGTGAAGATCACACCGGCGGCGATCGACGAACCGGCCGAAGCGCCGGTCTGCACGATGTTGTTTTCAAGGATGGAGCCACCGCCCAGCAGGCGCAGCACGCCCATGGAAATCACCGCGGCGGGAATGGCGGTGGCGATGGTCAGGCCTGCGAACAGACCGAGGTAGGCGTTTGCGGCCGACAGCACCACCGCCAGCACGATGGCCAGGGCCACTGCGCGGAAGGTGAGCTGCTTGGGCGCAGCGTCGTGGTTCATGGAAGCCCCTGCTGGCAAAAAATCCCTTGCACGCTAGCGTTCAGGAGGCAGCAAGTCCAGTGCGGTTCGGGAGGGTTGCGGCCAGGTCGGCAGTGAGATAGTCGCTTCCAGCCAAACTCGGCCAACGCATCAAGCGCATGGGGCACATGCCGGAGGGCTGCCGGGCCTCGCGGTCTCTTTGTCCTGCAGGGGCCCGGCCAACCAGTACTGCAGCATTCCAGCCATCATCGTTTGAAGTGCCTCAACGCCCCGTGCATCGTGTTCATGATCTGAACCGATGACGCTGAGCCGCCCGATGAACAACCCACTGCGGATCCGCCCGATCAAATCACCGGTCGTGGCTGTCGTGACCCTGACCTGCCTGATGCCGCTTTGCGATTACGCATCTGCCTGGAGCCGCATTGGCGCAGTCGAGATCACCGACCACGCCGGCAAACCTTGTTTCGGACTACCCAGGAAGGAGCGCAAGCGTATCGGTAAAACTCCGGAGGTGTTTGGTGTGGAGGTGCATGACGCAATTACTCCACCGCTGCGGCGGCAATGGTCGTTCTACTTTGCCCATCCCGCATCAATCCCACTTCCACCCGGAGCCTGCGTGGTCTACGGAGAAGTGCCAGCCAACGCCATTTCAAGGCAGACGGCGATGCCGCTGCAGCCCGGACGCCTGTACGACGTTTCGCTGTCGGCCACCAGGACCGGCGCCACGCAACACCACAGCGCCCGATTCTGCTTGAAGGCCAACCCCGACGGGAGCCTGCGAGCGATCCAGGTCCACTACGACGAGGCGCTGGGCTGGAGCCCCTCGGTTTGCCTGCCCTGAGCCGACGCGCGCGCTCGTCGGAACCGCCCAGCACGCGCTGGAAAGACGCAATTGTTATGTTATATCCTGTCACGCCGACCGAACCTCGCACGTGGCCCCTTCCCCCACTACCCGCCTGGCCTCCATCGACCAGCTGCGCGGCACCGTGATGCTGTTGATGTTGCTCGACCACGTGCGCGAGACCTTCTTCCTGCAGCACCAGGTGAGCGACCCGATGGACGCGGCGACGGTCTCCCCCGCGCTGTTCGCCTGCCGTCTGCTGGCCCACCTGTGCGCACCCGTGTTCGTCCTGTTGACCGGCCTGTCGGCCTGGCTGTACGGCCAGCGCCAGGCGGATCCGCGCCGGGCCACGGCCGCGTTCCTGCTCAAGCGCGGGCTGTTCCTGGTCGTGCTGGAACTGACCCTGGTGAATTTCGCCTGGACCTTCCAGCTGCCGCCGGAAACCCTGTACCTGCAGGTGATCTGGGCCATCGGGCTGAGCATGATCGCGCTGGCCGGGCTGCTTTGGCTGCCACGCCCGGCCCTGCTGGTGCTGGCAATCGCGGTGGTGGCCGGGCACAACCTGTTCGACGGCTTGCGGGTGCAAGGCGATGGCCTGCTGGCGGTGCTGTGGAAAGTGCTGCACCAGCGCGACTGGATCGAGGCCGGCGCACTGCGCCTGCGCACCTCCTATCCGGTGCTGCCGTGGATCGGGGTGATCGCCCTGGGTTATCTGATGGGGCCCTGGTTCGCCCGCGAGCGCGCGCCGGCGCAGCGCCATCACTGGCTGCTGTGGGCAGGCGTCGGCGCGCTGGCCCTGTTCGCCTTACTGCGGTTCGCCAACGAGTACGGGGATGCTCCTTGGCAGTACCAGACCACAGCACTGCGCACCTGGCTGAGCATCCTCAACATCACCAAGTACCCGCCGTCTCTGCAGTTCCTGCTGTTGACCCTGGGCGTGGGGTTGTTGCTGCTGCGCCTGTACGAATGGCCGCCACTGGCGCGTGCGCTGCGCCCGCTGGCCGATATCGGCGCCGCGCCGATGTTCTTCTACCTGCTGCACCTGTATGTGTTGAAGGCGCTGTACCTGGGCGCGCTGGCGGCCTGGGGGCCGACCCATGGCGAGTTGTATGCCCTGGATTCGGTCAGCGGCCTGCTGCTGGTGGCCTGTGCGCTGGCGGTGGTGCTGTACCCGCCGACCCGGGCATTCGCGCGGTTCAAGGCGCGAAGGCGTGACCTGCCGTGGTTGCGGTACCTGTGATCGCCCAGGCCAGTCCGGCAATCCACGCATGGCGTGGATCTACTGAAAGCGGATCGGGCCACAGGCCTATAATTCCGCGATGAATTCCACCGCTATCGCTTCCGACGACTTCCTGGGCCACCCCAAAGGCGTCTATGTCTGCTTCTTCACCGAAATGTGGGAGCGCTTCTCCTTCTACGGCATGAAGGCGCTGTTGCTGCTGTACCTGACCAAGTACCACCTGTTCGGCGACAAGGCCGGCCTGGACCTGCTCGGCGCCTACGGTGGCCTGGTGTACTGCATCCCTGTATTCGGCGGCATGCTGGCCGACCGCTGGCTGGGCATGCGCCGGGCCGTGCTGTTCGGCGGCATCCTGCTGGTACTCGGCCACCTCGGCATGGCCTTCGAAGGCCACGCTGCGTACCGGGTGAACGGCGAAGTGGTGCGCGACACCTCGGCACTGGCGGTGACCTACCTGTCGCTGGCGCTGATCATCATGGGCGTCGGTTTCCTGAAACCGAACATCTCCACCATTGTCGGCAAGCTGTACGCCAAGGACGATCCGCGCCGCGATTCGGGTTTCTCGCTGTTCTACGCCGGCATCAACCTGGGCGCGCTGTTCTCATCGCTGGTGTGCGGCTTCCTCGGCGAGGCCTACGGCTGGAAGTACGGTTTCGGTGCGGCCGGCATCGGCATGCTGGCCGGCCTGGCCATGTTCCTGTGGGGCCAGAAGTACCTGCAGGGCCACGCCGAGCCGCCGCAACCGGCGGCGTTGAAGCAGAAGGTGCTGGGCCTGCCGCGCGAATGGCTCATCTATCTGTGCGCAGTGCTCGGTGTGTTGCCGGTGGCGTGGCTGATGTGGGCGGCCGGCAACGGCGCGTTCGCGCTGGGCGGTGAAATCAGCCTGGCACTGATGTTGATGGTGGTGGTGCTGGGCGGCGTGCTGGTCTGGTTCGCCTGGTTCACCGGCAGCAAGTGCACGCCGGTACAGCGCCAGCAGATGATCGCGCTGATGGTGCTGATCTTCATGGCGCTGGTGTTCTTCACCATGTACGAGCAGTCCTACGGCTCGTGGGTGACCTTCACCGACCGGCTGCTGACCAAGGACATCGTGCCCTCGCTGGTGATCACCGGCGGTACGCCGCTGCCGTGGTCGATCCTCTCACTGCTGCTGGCACCGCTGGGCTTCGTGGTCAGCGCGCGGTTGTCCGAGCGTCGTCCGGGTTCGGCTGCGCCGCGCACGTTCTTCGCCGCCATCGTCGTGCTGATGCTGGTGCTGCTGGTGCGCGACTGCCTGGTGATTCCGCAGACCGCCGGCTCGCTGACCTATCTCGGCGGCCTGTTCCTGGTGCTGCTGGCACCGGCCTTCGCCGCACTGTGGACGTGGATGGACCGCCGCGGCTGGGAACCGGGCAAGCCGGTCAAATCAGCCTGGGGCCTGGTGATCGGCGCACTGTCGTTCGTGCCGCTGGCACTGGCCGCGCAGCAGGTGGGCGCTACCGGCGAGATGGCCAGCGTGTGGTGGCTGGTGCTGGCCTACTTCCTGCTGGCCAGTGGCGAGATGTGCCTGTCGCCGGTCGGCCTGTCGGCGGTGACCCAGTTGGCCGTGCCGCGGGTGATGAGCCTGATGATGGGCACCTGGTTCCTGGCCACCGCCTTCTCGGAGACGCTGGCCGCGCTGTTCGGCAAGCTGGCCGCGATCGAGGTGCCGGAAGGCGAATCGCTGGACATGGTGGCCGCCGCCGGTGCCTATGCGCACCTGTTCTGGCTGCTGATGTGGATCGGCCTGGGCTGTGCGCTGGCCGCTTTCATTGCCGCACCACTGTTGAAGAAGATGATGCACGGGGTGAAGTAAGCCCACGCACAGGCAGGAACCGGGGCGGCGGTTGGATCATCCGCCGCCCTTTGCGTTACGGCGCCCTGCCCTTGCCGTCCGCAGCCGCAGTCGTGGCGGTCTTGCCACCCAGGCTGCGCGACAGGAACGCCAGCAGCTTGCCGTAGTACTCGCTGCGATGGGCCTGGGTATAGAAGCCGTGCCCTTCGGTCTTGTAGTACAGGCTTTCCACCGGCGTACCGGCACGCTTGAGCGCCGCTTCCATGCGTTCGGTGTGCTGGATCGGGGCGCGCTTGTCCTGACCCCCGGCCGCCAGGAACACAGGCACCTTGATCCGCTCGGCCAGGTTGACCGGCGAGACCGCGCCCAGCGTGGCCGGATCACCCAGCCACTCGCGCAGGTAGCTCATTCCGGAATCGCGGTCCTGGATATCGCCGCCAGTAAACATCAGCGGCAGGTCGTAGACGCCCACATAGCCGGCCGCGCACTGGTACAGCCCCGGTTCGCGCGCGGCGCCCATCATCGCCGAGTAGGCGCCGTAGCTGGCACCGTAGATGCAGATGCGCCGGGCATCGGCGATGCCTTCGCTGATCGCCCAGCGCGTGGCGTCGGTCACGTCGTCCTGCATCGCGCGCCCCCACTGTTTGAGTGCTGCCCGGCTGTGCGCACGGCCGTAGTTGCCCGAGCCGCGGAAATTGATCTGCAGCACGGCGTAGCCGGCAGCGGCCAGCAACTGGTTCTCGTGGTCGAAACTGCCGTTGTCGAATATCCCGATCGGCCCACCATGCGGCACCACCACCATCGGCAGGTCACGGCCAGTGCTGCCATGCGGGACTGTCAGGAATCCATGGAGCTCCAGCCCGTCACGCGCCTTCAGCAGGACCGGCCGCACCGACGCAGTGGTCTCCGGATCAATCCATTCGCTGCGCGCCATCAGGAAGCGCGCCTGGTTGCGGTCGCGGTCGTAGAGGTAGAACTCGCCCGGATTGGAACCGGACCCGGTTTCCACCAGCAGCCGGCGACCGTCGCGGGTACTGGAGGTGATGAATACTGCATGCCCGGGGAAGGCCGCCTCCAGGCTGCGGTACAACCGTGCCTCGTCCGAGCTTTCGTCGAAGAACCGGGTATGCGGCGTGTTTCCCAGGAACAGCGCGCCGACCGGCACGGTGCTGCCCGGGCTGCGGATCAGTCGTGCCGGATCGACAACCTCATCGCGCAGCACGACCTTGCGCTCCTGCGTGGCCGGGTTCCAGCTGACGATGGCATCGGGGCCGCTGGCCTGCTCGCTGAGCAGGTAGGCCAGCTGGCCGTCGGCGGAAAAGCCCAGCGCCGCCTCGCTGCGACCACTCCGTTTCTCATCGTTGACCAGCGCCCAGTCGCCACTGTTGCGGTGGTAGAGCCGATGGACGTTGTCAGTACCGGCGCCCTGTACGAAACGTACGTCGCCGCGGGCATCCACCACATAGGAGGCACCCGGCATCGGCGCGCGGGCCAGCAGCCGCTGCTTGCCGCTTGCCAGTTCCAGCTGGGCCGCATAACCGTTGGCATCCAGCCGCGATCCGCCTACCGCGATGACCACGTGCGCATCGTCGCCAGGCAGGGCGTCACTGAGGAACGCCGCGGCCGACGTCCGGTACTTGGGCCGCACGCGCAGGCCAAGGTCGCGGTAGCCCACCAGTAGTTGCGGTCGTCCGGTGCGTGCATCCAGTGTCAGCAGCTCGCCGGTGGCCCACGGCGCGTCGCGGGTACCGAACTTCTGCGCCAGACCGAACATCACCTGATCGTTGTTGACCCAGTGCAGGCCGAAGACATGCGAATTGAGTGGTGGGCGCAGGTTGCCCACCGGCGTGTTGTCGTCCGTACGAAGGATGATCACAGCGGTGAAGCCGTCCGCAGGCACGGTCGCGGCCAGATAATCGCCCCCGGGAGACAGCATGACATCGCCGAACTTGTCCGCTCGCACATAGGCGCCCAGATCGATCGCAGCAGCGGTTCCACACCACAATCCCGCCACGATGATGGCGGCCAGCCAGCGCTTGTGCATCCTTCTCTCCCCCTGCCTGGACCCCTTGTCCCGGCTGGCCGATTCTAGGCAGGCCAGTGCCCGGCCCGCCAGTGGCGCACAAAAAACGACGGCACCGTTGCCGGTGCCGTCGTTACCACTACCTTGGAGAGAGAGTCAGGACGTGGGTTCGGGGGGCGTGCGCGGGGTCAGTGGACCCCGCGCACCGCCAATGTGAGGGCCAGGATGCTGAGGATCACCGCGATGGTGCCGTCGAGCACGCGCCAGGTGCTGGGCTTGGTGAACAGCGGCGCCAGCAGGCGCGCGCCCAGGCCCTGCGCGGTCAGCCACAGGCAACTGGCGGTGACCACACCGGCAGCGAAGGCCATGCGGGCGTTGCCGAAGTTCTCGGCGATCGAACCGATCACCATCATGTCCAGCCAGAAGTGCGGGTTGATCAGCGAGAAACCGACTGCGGCCATCAGCACCGCGCGGCGGCTGCCGTCGTCGCTGTCAGCCTCGCCCATGCCGCCGCCACCGGCGATCGCGCGGCGCGCCGACTTCATCGCGTACCAGGCCAGGAACGCCACGCCGGTCCACAGCACGGCGGTGGTCAGCCACGGCAGCGTCGAAGTGAGCGTGCGCAGGCCGGCCACGCTGGCAAAGATGAAGATCGCATCGATGGCCGCACAGGTGGCGACCACCGGCACGATGTGCTTGCGCAGGATGCCCTGGCGCAGGATGAAGGCGCTCTGGGCGCCGACCACGGCGAACAGGCCGATGCCGGTAGCTGCACCAGAGAACCAGGCACCGAGGCCGGTGCTGGCGAAGATGACCGAGAACATGGGATTCACTGCCTTTACTTGCTTGGGGGGACGGTGCCTCGCGAAGGCGGACAGCACCGGAACGAGCGCCATTGTCGCGCCGCAACATGAAAAAGACGAGCTAAACTTCCTAAACCAACATTAGCGGAACTTAATTCGATGCGTATCGACCATGCCCAGCTGCGTGCCCTGGCCGCAGTGATCCGCGAAGGCAGCTTCGACCGCGCCGCGCAGTCGCTGAATGTCACCCCGTCCGCCATCTCGCAGCGGGTCAAGGCGCTGGAGGACCGGATCGGCCGGCTGCTGGTCAAGCGCGGCACCCCGGCCACCGCCACCGCCGAGGGGCAGTTGCTGGTGCAGCTGGCCGAGCAGACCGCCCTGCTCGAGCACGATGCGCTGCACCGGATGGGCCTGGCCGACGAGGACCTGCCACAGGCCAGCATCCCGGTGGCGGTGAACCACGACAGCCTGGAAACCTGGTTCCCGCAGGCGGCCTACCAGTTCGCGCAGACCACCGGCACTACGCTGGACCTGCGCGTTGAGGACCAGGACCACACCGTCGAACTGCTGCGCCAGGGCACGGTGCTGGGCGCGGTGACCACCCTGGACGAGCCGGTGCAGGGCTGCCAGATCCATGCGCTGGGCAGCATCCGGTATGCCGCCACCTGTACACCCGAATTCCGCGAGCGTCATTTCGCCAAGGGCGTGACCGCGCAGGCGCTGGCGCAGGCACCGGTGCTGGTGTTCAACCGCAAGGACGACATGCAGTCGCGCTTCGCCCGGCGCATGGCCGGCGACGACCTGCCCAGCACCGCACCGACCTGGTGGATTCCCTCCACCCGGGCCTTCGTGCAGGCCAACCTCGGCGGCATGGGCTGGACGATGAATCCGTTGCCGCTGGTCAAGCGGCACCTGGACGCGGGCCGCCTGGTCTACGTACGGCAGCGCGCATGGGAAGACGTGCCGCTGTACTGGCAGCATTGGAAGGGCGACGTGCAGACCATGGCCTTGCTGACCCGCGCGGTGCTGGAGGCCTCCTCGGCACTGATCCGGCGCAAGCGCTGAAAAGGGGACGGAGGGGATTAGGTCGTATAAGGCCCAAGCGACACATCGGGCAAAGACGACTTAATCCCCTCCGTCCCCTTTTTGCTCCATCCAATCTCCATCAACCCTCCACACCGGGTCCATGCGTGATGCGGATACTGGCGGGCCAATCACTACAAGGGTGTCCGGTATGCCGATAGCCGTCCGCGATGCGCGCCCCGAAGATGCCGCCGCCTGCATCGACCTGCGCGGGCGCACCCGCGAAAACGCCTTCAGCGCCGCGCAGTTGGCAGAGCTGGGCATCACCGAGGGCAGCTGGGCAGCCGGCATCGCCCAGGGCGATTCGATCGGCCGCGTCGCCTGGGAGGGCGAGCGCATGGCCGGCTATTGCTTCGCCGACCGCGACAGCGGCGAGGTGCTGGTGCTGGCCCTGCTGCCCGAGTATGAAGGCCGCGGCATCGGTCGGCAGCTGCTGCAGGACGTGGTCAGCCTGACCCGCGATGCCGGCCACCAACGCCTGTTCCTGGCCTGTTCGGCCGACCCACGCTCGCGCTCGCATGGCTTCTACCGGCGCCTGGGCTGGCGCCCGACCGGGCAGGTCGACGAGGCCGGTGACGAGATTCTTGAGCTGGTCTGAGTGAAGCTGTCGCCAGGGATGGCCCGACGCTGGCAAGGCTTCGTTCGCCGGGTATCACCCGGCGCCAGCGGGTGAGGATGGCGCGAAACGCCGGATGCTGCGTTGCATCAAAAACAGACCGGATCCGGTTAGAATCGCATATGGATGCTGCAAGGCGTTGTTTCTTCACGCCCTTTCCCTGTCCCACGCGCATCCTGACCCCTTCCCCTCCGCCAACGATCCCGCCCCCATGAAGAAATTTGGCAAGGCTCTTCTCGCCCTGCTCGTGCTGCTGTTGCTGGCCGCCGCGCTGTTCCTGTACTGGCCGCTGACCCAGCGCTCGGTGCCCGCCGCCAGCAACGACAAGCCCGTCGACGTTGTGCTGGTCGGCGCCGGCATCATGAGCATCACCCTGGCCACCTACCTGCAGGAACTGCAGCCGGACTGGAACATCCAGGTCTACGAACGCCTCGACGGTGTCGCCGGTGAAAGCTCCGACGGCTGGAACAACGCCGGCACCGGCCACTCGGCCTTCGCCGAACTGAACTACACCCCGGAACTGCCCGACGGCAGCATCGAGACCAAGCGCGCGGTCGGCATCGCCGAATCGTTCGAGGTCTCGCGCCAGTTCTGGTCGCACCAGGTGAAGGAAGGCCGGCTGGGCCAGCCCAGCGACTTCATCAACCCGACCCCGCACATGAGCTTCGTCTGGGGCGATGACAACATCGCCTACCTGCACAAGCGCCAGCAGGCCCTGGTGAAGAATCCGCTGTTCTACGGCATGCAGTACTCCGAGGATCCGGCCCAGATCAAGCAGTGGGCCCCGCTGCTGATGGAAGGCCGTGACCCGAAGCAGAAGGTTGCCGCGACCTGGATGCCGCTGGGCACCGACGTCAACTTCGGCGTGATCACCCGCCAGCTGACCGCCGGCCTGCAGCGCAGCCCGAACTTCAGCCTGCACCTCAACCACGAAGTGAGCGCGCTGCGGCAGAACGCCGACAAGAGCTGGAACGTGACGGTGAAGGACCTCAAGGCCGGTACCGAGTCCACCACCCACGCCCGCTTCGTGTTCATCGGTGCCGGTGGCGCTGCACTGAAGCTGCTGCAGATGTCCGGCATTCCGGAATCGAAGGACTACGCCGGCTTCCCGGTCGGTGGCCAGTTCCTCGCCTTCCAGGGCCAGGACGTGACCTCGCGCCACGGCGTGAAGGCCTACGGCATGGCCGAGACCGGCTCGCCGCCGATGTCGGTGCCGCACCTGGATGCGCGCAAGCTGGACGGCAAGCCGGTGGTCCTGTTCGGGCCGTTCGCGCTGTACAGCACCAAGTTCCTCAAGCACGGCTCGTGGTGGGACCTGTACTCGTCGGTGAACCACAACAACGTCGGCCCGATGCTGGAAGTGGGCAAGGACAACCTGGACCTGGTGCAGTACCTGATGGGCCAGGCGCGCCTGAACGATGCCGACCGCCAGGCCGAGCTGGTCAAGTACTTCCCCACTGCCAAGCCGGGTGACTGGAAGCTGGTCACCGCCGGCCAGCGCGTGCAGATCATCAAGCGTGATCCGCTGAAGGGCCCGGTGCTGCAGTTCGGTACCGAGATCGTGACCGACAAGGACCACACCCTCGCCGCCCTGCTCGGCGCTTCGCCGGGTGCGTCGACCTCGCCGCCGATCATGCTGGACCTGATGGCCAAGGCCTTCCCGGACCAGATGAAGGCCGGCTGGGAAGCCCGCCTGCGCGAGATCGTGCCGTCGTACGGGCGCAAGCTCAACGACAGCGCCGCGCTGGTCAACGAGATCCGTACGCTGACCAGCCAGACCCTGCATCTGCCGTATCTGGAGGTGCCGGTGGATGCGAACGCGGCATCGCCTGCTGCGGCTGCAGTGCCGGCAGCGGCCAAGGAAAAGCGCAACGCCAACGAGGAACTGCAGGCGCTGTAAGCCCGCAGTTTGCTTTCGATGGAGACGGACGGCCACCTTCGGGTGGCCGTTTGTTTTTGTGCGAAATGGGTCGGATTCCTCCCGCACGGGAGGGCTCTGACCTGCACCTGGGCGCCGATGATGGGGTCAGAGCCCATTGCCTGCGGCGACGGGATCCGACCCCGGCCCGCCACTGCTCTGCGCCGGAAAGCCCCTGCGAATGACGCGAATTGTAATGTTGTTAAGAATTATTTACATTTGCGTCCTGTGCAGTGATCGCACCTCCCCAGATGGACCTGACCGTGCCCGAAGCCGCCGCCCCGGGTGCTGGACGACTGTTGCCGCCCTTCCCCGCTTCCGAGCCTCGAGCCCACCATGTCCCTGATCCTCCGTAACCGCCTGCCCCGCCGCGCGTTTTTGCCGGCTGCCCTGCTTTCGTCGCTGACCCTGCTGGCCGCGCCCAGCGCGTTCGCCGCCGCCGATGGCACTGCCGATGCCAAGACCCTGGACAGGGTCAGCGTCCGCGCCGAACAGTCCGCACCCCCGTCGAGCACCACGCGCCTGCCGATCACCCTGCAGGAGACCCCGCAGTCCGCCACCGCAATCAGCCTGCAGCGCCTGCAGGACGAATCACTGTTCAGCATCAACGATGTGATGCGCAACGTAACCGGCGTGAGCGTGTCCTTCTATGACACGCAGCGCCCGCTGTACTACGCGCGCGGCTTCGCCATCACCGACTTCCAGGTCGATGGCATTCCCACCTACAGCGGCTCCACCAACCAGGAGTACGACACCGCCTTCTACGACCGTATCGAAGTGATCCGCGGCGCCAACGGCCTGCTCAGCGGCGCCGGCGTGCCGTCGGCCACGGTCAACCTGCTGCGCAAGCGCCCGGGCAAGGAATTCGATGCGTCGTTCGCGGTCAGCGCCGGCAGCTGGGACTACCGTCGCATGGAGGCCGACGTGACCGCGCCGCTGACCGCCGACGGCCGCTTCCGCAGCCGCGTGGTCGCCGCCTACACCGATCGTGGCCTGTATTACGACCGCTACGACGAGAACAAGATGGCCGGCATGGCGGTGCTGGAAGGCGACGTCACCGACAGCACCACGATCACCCTCGGTTACCAGAGCCAGGACAACAACCCCACCGGCTCGACCTGGGGCACCGTGCCGTTCTTCGACAACCAGGGCCATTTCGCGCACCTGCCGCGCTCGACCAACCTGTCGCCGAAATGGAGCTACTGGAAGCGCGAGAGCAACACCGCCTTCGCCAACCTGGAACAGCGTTTCGGCGACAACTGGCTGTTGAAGATCAACACCGCCTATACCCGTGGCAACGTGCAGAACGTGCGTCTGTACGGCACCGGCAACCCGGACCCGGTGACCGGCTCGGGCATCTACCTGCGCGCGGCCGCCGGTGATTCGAAGGACACCCGCCGCAATGTCGATGCCTACCTGACCGGCAGTTTCGATCTGTTCGGCCGCGACCACGACGTGACCCTCGGCGCACAGTGGTCGGACCTGGAAGGCACGACGAATACCCTGGCACTGAACTTCCCGAGCGACTGGGCGCGCTGCGGCGGCGAGCGCTGCTACTACATTCCCAACGTGTACAACTGGAACGGCGACATCTCCGAGGTGACCTACCGCCGCACCGGCGCGCGCCGCGTGGCCAAGACCACGCAGAGTGGCGTCTACCTGGCCACCCGCCTGCGCCTGGCCGATCCGCTGTCGCTGATTGCCGGCGCACGCCTGAGCCGCTGGGAAACCCTCACCCGCTCCTACAACGCCGCTGGCACCTACACCGGCACCAGCGGCGCGTACAAGGTGAGCGATGAAGTCACTCCCTACGTGGGCCTGGTCTACGACATCACCCCGAACGTGTCGGCCTATGCCAGCTACACCGAGATCTTCAACCCGCAGAACTTCAAGGACCGCAACGAGAACCTGCTGGCACCGGTGCAGGGTTCGAACCTGGAAGCGGGCATCAAGACCCAGTGGCTGGACGGCCGCCTGACCGCCAACGCCGCCGTGTTCGAGGCCAAGCAGGACAACTACGCCGTGCGCGACATGGGCGTGCCGGAAGGTTCGCTGAGCGATGGCACCTCCGCCTACATCGGCGTCAACGGCACCAAGGCACGCGGCTGGGAAGTGGACGTCAACGGCGAGATCCTGCCGGGCTGGACGGTCAATGCCGGCTACACCCACGTCAAGGTCACCCGCGCGGCTACCGACCTGCTGTACGCCAACCCGCCAAAGGATCTGTTGCAGCTCAACACCCAGCTGCAGCTGCGCGGTGCGCTGGAACGCCTGAGCGTTGGCGGTGGCGTGCAATGGCAGAGCAAGGTGCAGGGCTACAACATCGCCTACCCGCTGGGCGGCACGGTGACGGTGAACCAGCCGGCCTACATGCTGGTGCAGTTCAATGCCAACTACCGCATCAGCGACAGCTGGACCGCAACGCTGAGCTTGCGCAACGCACTGGACAAGACCTACTGGGCGAATCTGGACTACAACAACTACGGCGAACCGCGCTTCGTGTCGGCCAGCCTGCGCTGGACGTTCTGAGCAACCCGCGAACCGGTAGGTGCCTGGTGGGTGCCGACCGTTGATCGGCACGCCCTCCGCCACGACCCACCGTCGTGGCATACCTGAATGGGCCCGCCTCCGCGCGGGCCCTTCCTTTTGCTGCACTGCAGGTTGCGGCGCCCTTCGTAATTATGTCGTAATTACATCGACACCAATCGGAAGCCGGTCGATGAACCCGAGCTGGGATACGTTGGAACGCAGCCGCCAGGCCCGCCTGGAACGTGCCGCGCCGTGGGCCCGGGGACGCCAGGTCGCCGCCGGCGACGTAGGCGAGCTGCTGCATGCACTGCTGGAGCCAGGCGACAAGGTCTGCCTGGAGGGCAACAACCAGAAGCAGGCCGATTTCCTCGCCCAGGCCCTGGCCGATCTTGATCCGGCCCGCGTGCACGACCTGCACATGGTGCAGTCGGTGCTGTCGCTGCCCTCGCATCTGGATGTATTCGAGCGTGGCATCGCGTCGAAGCTGGACTTCTCGTTCTCCGGCCCGCAGTCGGTGCGGTTGGCCAACCTGGTGGCTGAAGGGCGCATCCAGATCGGTGCCATCCACACCTACCTGGAACTGTTCGGCCGCTACTTCATCGACCTGACCCCGCGCGTGGCCCTGGTCGCCGCGCAGGCCGCAGACCGGCACGGCAACCTGTACACCGGCCCGAACACCGAAGACACGCCGGTGATCGTCGAAGCCACTGCCTTCGGTGGCGGCATCGTCATCGCCCAGGTCAACGAGATCGTCGACACCCTCCCCCGCGTCGACGTTCCCGCTGACTGGATCAACTTCGTGGTGCAGGCGCCGAGGCCGAACCACATCGAACCGCTGTTCACCCGCGACCCGGCGAAGATCTCCGAGATCCAGGTGTTGATGGCGATGATGGCGATCAAGGGCATCTACGCCGAGTACGGCGTGAACCGCCTCAACCATGGCATCGGCTTCGATACGGCGGCCATCGAACTGCTGCTCCCCACCTACGCCGAATCGCTCGGCCTGAAGGGAAAGATCTGCCAGCACTGGGCGTTGAACCCCCACCCGGCACTGATTCCGGCAATCGAATCGGGCTTCGTCAGATCAGTGCATTCGTTCGGTTCGGAACTGGGCATGGAGAAGTACATCGCCGCGCGAGGCGATGTGTTCTTCACCGGCGCCGATGGCTCGATGCGTTCCAACCGCGCCTTCTCGCAGACCGCCGGCCTGTATGCCTGCGACATGTTCATCGGTTCCACATTGCAGATCGACCTGCAGGGCAACAGCTCCACTGCCACCCGCGACCGCGTTGCCGGCTTCGGTGGCGCACCGAACATGGGCTCGGACGCGCGCGGCCGGCGCCATGCCAGCGAGGCCTGGATCAAGGCCGGCCAGCAGGCCGCGCGCCCGGGTGAGATGCCGCGTGGGCGCAAGCTGGTGGTGCAGATGGTGGAAACCTTCCGCGAGCACATGGCGCCGGCCTTCGTCGAGCGCCTCGATGCCTGGGACCTGGCCGAACGCGCGAACATGCCGCTGCCGCCGGTGATGATCTACGGCGACGACGTCAGCCATGTGCTGACCGAGGAAGGCATTGCCAACCTGCTGCTGTGCCGCACCCCTGAGGAGCGCGAACAGGCGATCCGTGGCGTGGCCGGCTATACCGCCGTGGGCATGGGGCGCGACCGCGCGATGGTGGAGAACCTGCGCGACCGCGGCGTGATCCGCCGCCCCGATGACCTCGGCATCTCCGTGCGCGATGCCAGCCGTGACCTGCTGGCGGCGCGTTCGGTGAAGGACCTGGTGCGCTGGTCCGGCGGCCTGTACGACCCGCCCAAGCGCTTCCGAAACTGGTGAGGAGCTGAGCATGGAAACCCTCGACTATCGATTCGAAGGGCACACCGCGGTGCAGTTTCCGCGCGAAGCGGTGCTGGTCGGCGTGCTGGCCTCGGGCAACCTGGAAATCCTGCTGGAGCCGGCCGCACTGGACGGCGCGATGACGGTGCGCATCATCACCGCCGCGAAGGGCTACGGCAGCGTGTGGCAAGCGGTGATCAGCGACTTCGCACAGCGTCATCCGCTGCGCGATGTACACATCTCGATCAACGATGCCGGTGCGACCCCGGCGGTAGTCAGCCTGCGCCTGGACCAGGCCGTGGAAACCCTGCGTGCTGGAGATCCACGATGAACCGGACGCAGCGCTACAGCTACTACGAAGCCGATGCGCGCGAGCGTATCGCCAGCCTGGTCGATGCCGGTTCCTTCAGGGAATTCCTCGGCCCGGCGCGGCGGATGATAAGCCCGCACCTGGCACAGCTCGACCAGCCCGCGGCGTTCGACGACGGCATCGTTGTCGGCGAAGCCACGCTGCGTGGCCGACGCGTGCTGCTGGCCGCGCAGCAGGGTGAATTCATGGGCGGCGGCGTGGGCGAGGTGCACGGCGCCAAGCTGACCGGGCTGCTGCGCCGCGCAGCCGAAACACATCCCGAAGGTGTGCTTCTGCTGCTGGACACCGGTGGTGTGCGCCTGCACGAAGCCAATGCAGGGCTCATCGCCATTTCCGAGATCATGCGCGCCACCCTGGACGCGCGTGCAACGGGTGTGCCGGTGATCGCGCTGATCGGCAGCGGCAACGGCGCCTTCGGCGGCATGGGCATCGTCGCCCGCTGCTGCAGCACGGTCATCATGTCCGAAGAGGGGCGCCTGTCGCTGTCCGGCCCGGAAGTGATCGAAACCGTGCGCGGCGTGGAAGAGTTCGATTCCCGTGATCGCGCGCTGGTCTGGCGCGTAACGGGAGGCAAGCACCGCTACCTGATCGACCAGGCACAGGTGCTGGTGCCCGATGCCATCGAGGCCTTCGCGCAGGCGGCCAGCAACGCGCTGCAGCCTGATACCAGCAGCACCGATCCGGATACTGCACTGGCTGCGCTGCAGGCCCGCCACGCTGCACTGAAGGCGCGCGTGCAGGCCTGGGGCGATTGCCGCGATGGCCTGGAGATCTGGGCGCGGCTGGGCATTGCCCACCCCGAACGCCTGCCACTGCTCGACACCGATGAATTCCTCATCGCCACCGCCGACCGGAGCCTGCCATGAGCATGCCGTTGCAGACCCTGCTCGATGCCCTGTTCCCGCATGGGCATGCCATTGCGGTGAACGATTCGGTGCTGACCGGCAGCGCTGCCACCGAGGATGGCAAGGTGACCGTCATCGGTACCGCCGACAAACTTGAAGTCGGCGTGGACCACGCACTGGCACTGGCCGAAACCGTGCTTGCCAGCACCGGCGCACATCCACAGCGACCGATCGTGATGCTGGTGGATACCGCCGGACAGCGCCTGGCGCGGCGCGACGAACTGTTGGGCATCAATGGTTGCTTTGCGCATCTCGCGCAGACGCTCGATCTGGCACGCCGCCGTGGTGCGCGCCTGATCACCCTGGTCTACGGCGAATCCGTCAGTGGCGGCTTCCTCTCATTCGGCCTGATGGCCGACCACATCCACGCCCTGCCCGATGCACAGGTGCGGGTGATGGACCTGCGCGCAATGGCGCGGGTGACCAAGCAGCCGCTGGAGAAGCTGCAGGCGCTCAGCCAGAGCTCGCCGGTGTTCGCACCGGGCGTGGAAAACTACGTGGCGATGGGCGCGGTGGACTCGTTGTGGGAGGGCGATCTTTCCCAGCACCTGCTGCAGGCCCTGCGCACGCCCGCTGAAGGCGACCTGCGTGCCGCACGCGGCGCACAGCGCGGCGGTCGTGCCCTGGCGGCAGGGGTTTCGACTGCGGTGGCCCACGGCGATGCCTGAGCGGCCCGCCCGCCACACGCTGGCCTGGCTGTCGGCCGATGCCGACTGGCGGGCTGACGTGACTGCACACGAACCGCGCCTGGCAGCATGGTTCGCACAGGGCCTGCCAGCCATGGTGGCACGCAGTGCGGCGGATGATCCCGACCCGCGGCTGCGCCTGGGGGTGCCGCTGCCGCCAGGCGAAGGCAAGCAACGGCTGGCGTTGCGCGTGGCCCTGCAGGACATCCAGCACCTGCAGCCTCCCCCTGCCCTGGATGAGATTCTCGCCGGCGGCGTTCCGGCTGATTGGCAGGCGGCACTGCAGGCAATGCTGCGGCTTGCACCTGCCCGCGTGTTCGGCGCCTTCGCTTGGCAGCACCTCAGCGGCCTGCCCTATGTGCACGCACGCTCGGACATCGACCTGCTGTGGCAGGTGGGTGACGCACGCCAGGCCGACCTGCTGGTCGAGCGCCTGCAGCACTGGGAAAGCGCCTTCGGGCATCGGGTCGATGGCGAACTGTGCCTGGTGGATGGTGGCGCGGTGAACTGGCGCGAATACGCCGGGCGCAGCCGCGAGGTACTGGTCAAGCGCCTCGATGGTGCCGCACTGGAACTACGTGATGCGTTGTTCGCTTCCACCGGGGTGAGCGCGTGAACGCCCTCGTGCAACCGGCGGTCAGGCCAGCTGCCGTGGACAGCGCGCGTCTGGGGCGCCTCGCCATCGCCAGCCTGCACGCCGAACTCGCCCTTGCACCCAAGCCAGGGTTGGTCACCCCCTTCGACAGCGGCAGCCACCACGACATGGACGCAGGCACGTTCCTGCGCAGCCTGTTCACGCTGCGCCACTACTTCGTCGCCGTGGCCGACGCCGGTGCCAGCGCGGCGCCGTTCCAGACGTTGCGCCGGCACGGCATCGCTGCGGAGATATCGATGCTGCACGCCACTGCGGGCATCAACACACATCGCGGTGCGATCTTCAGCCTTGGCCTGCTGGTGGCGGCTTCCGCTGCCTGTCGGGGCCGCGCGGGCGGCGCCATCGCAGCCGAGCAGGTCTGCCAGGAAGTGCGCCGCTGGGCTGCCGAGCTCGCCGGCGCACCACTGGATGCGAACAGCCCTGGCCAGCGCGCGCGCGCACGGCACGGCGTGCAGGGTGTGCGCGAACAAGCGGCCGCCGGCTATCCGCTGCTGCGCGGCGTGGCACTGCCTACCCTGCGTCACGCACTGGCCAGCGGCCTGCCACGCCAGGCCGCGATGTGCCAGACGCTGATGCAGCTGATCGCGTGCGTGGATGACCTCAACCTGCTGCACCGTGGCGGCGCCGGCGGCCTGCGCTGGGCCCAGCAACAGGCGCGAGGCTTCCTCGATGACGGTGGCGCCTTCGTACCCGGCTGGCAGGCATGCCTGCACAGCATCGGTGATGGATTCGTCGCACGCCGGCTGAGCCCCGGCGGCAGTGCCGACCTGCTGGCCTGTGCCTGGTTCCTGCTGCAGCAGGAGGTTGCATGAGCCTTGCCCTGCTCTGCCCCGGCCAAGGTGCGCAGCATGCGGCAATGTTCGACCGCGTGCGCGATCTGCCCGCCGTGCGCGACGTACTGGAGACCGCCAGCGCAGTGCTGGGACGCGACGTGTTCGCGGCAGCTGCTGACGAATCGCGCTTCGACAATGCTCTGGCGCAGCCCTTGCTGTGTGCAGCCAGCCTCGCGCACTGGCAGGGCCTTCGCGAAGCGGTGCCTGCACCGGTGCTGGTGGCCGGCTACAGCATCGGCGAGCTCGCCGCGCACGCCATCGCCGGCAGCTTCGATGCCACCACCTGCCTGGCGCTGGCTGCGCAGCGTGCGCAGTTGATGGACAGCGCCAGCCCCGCCGATGCAGGCCTGCAGGCAGTGCTCGGGCTGGACCGCCGCAGCCTGCAGTCGCTGTGCGATGCGCAGGGCACCTACGTGGCCATCGCCAACGGGCAGGACCATTTCATCGTGGGCGGCACGCAGGCCTCGTTGCAGCGGCTGGCCGATGCAGCGCGGGCGCAGGGCGCGGACATCCGTCTGCTGCCGGTGCGCGTGCCTGCACACACACCATTGCTGGCAGCGGCGGTCGCACCGTTCGCTGCCGCACTCGATGCATCGCCACTGCAGGCCCCACGCCTGCCGCTGCTGGCCGGCATCGATGCGCGACCGGTGCGGGACCGCGCAACGGCAGTCAGCACGCTGTCGTTGCAACTGGCGCAGACCATCGAATGGGCGCAGGTGATGCGCCAGGCCTTCGAGCGCGGCGCGCGCGTGTTCCTGCAGCTGGGCCCGGGCAACGCGCTGGCGCGCATGGTCGCGCCGGCCTATCCGTGCTGCGAGGTGCGCGCGGTGGAAGAGTTCCAGAGCCTTGAAGGCGCGGCGGCCTGGGTCCGCAGCGCGCTGGAGCGGCTGCAGTAACGGGTTCGAGCAGTACGTATCACGCAACACGCCGTACGTCGCCTTACCCCGGGATGGCGGGTCTCCATCCGCGCTGTACGTGAGTCACGTGTCTGGGAGGGCGCATGAGTCCACAAATCGCAACGATCATCGGTCTGGTGATCATGTTCATCGTCGCCACGGCGATGCCGATCAACATGGGTGCCGTCGCCTTCGCGCTGGCCTTCATCATCGGCGGGCTGTGGGTCGACATGGGCGGCAAGGAGGTCCTGGCCGGCTTTCCCGGCGATCTGTTCCTGACCCTGGTCGGCATCACCTATCTGTTCGCCATCGCGCAGAAGAACGGCACCATCGACCTGCTGGTGCACTGGGCAGTAAAAGCCGTGCGCGGCCATATCGTGGCCATTCCGTGGGTGATGTTCGTGATCACCGCGGTGCTGACCGCCTTCGGCGCGCTCGGCCCGGCAGCGGTGGCCATCATCGGTCCGGTCGCGCTGCGCTTTGCCAAGCAGTACAACATCAATCCACTGATGATGGGCCTGCTGGTCATCCATGGCGCGCAGGCCGGTGGCTTCTCGCCGATCAGCGTGTACGGCAGCATCACCAACGGCGTGGTGCAGAAAGCCGGGCTGGAAGTGACAGAGATGGCGGTATTCCTGACCAGCCTGGGCTTCAACTTCATGATGGCGACGATCTGCTTCTTCGCGTTCGGCGGCATCGCCCTGCTGCGGCGTGGCTCGATCACCGCGGCCGGAACGATCGGCAATGCCGAGCTGGCGATGGCCGGTGGCCCGCAGGCATCGTCGCGGCAATTCGCCATCGAAGGCCATGGCGCGCTGGTCGCGGCCGGCGGCGGCACGCTCAGCAATGATCCGGCGGCACTGGATGCGGTGGGCCTGACCCGCGAGCGGTTGTTCACCCTGATCGGCCTGCTCGGCCTGGGCGTGGCCGCGCTGATCTACAACCTCAACGTCGGCCTGGTCTCGATCACCGTGGCTGTCGCGCTGGCACTGCTGTCGCCACAAAGCCAGAAGGGCGCGGTGGATGGCATCAGCTGGTCCACCGTGCTGCTGATCTGCGGTGTGGTGACCTACATCGGCGTGCTGGAGCATGCCGGCGCGGTGGACTTCATCGGCAATGGCGTGTCCGACATCGGCATTCCGCTGCTCGGCGCGCTGCTGGTCTGCTACGTCGGCGGCATTGTCTCCGCATTCGCCTCGTCGGCTGCGGTGCTGGGCGCCACGATTCCGCTGGCGGTGCCGTTCCTGATGCAGGGTCACCTCAGCGCCGCCGGCGTGATCTGCGCGCTGGCGGTGTCGTCCACCATCGTCGATGTCAGCCCGTTCTCCACCAATGGCGCACTGGTGGTGGCCTCGGCAGCCAAGGAGGAACGCGAGACCCTGTTCCGCCGCTTCCTGGTCTACAGCGGACTGGTGGTGGCCCTGGGGCCGCTGCTGGCCTGGCTGGTATTCGTGGTACCGGGCTGGATGTAACCACCCAACGGTAGTGCCGGCCGCTGGCCGGCAATCCCATGAAGTCATCCAGCGATCATGGGTTGCCGGCCAGCGGCCGGCACTACCTGGCGGTACACTTCCTCCATGGCCATTGCCCCTGCCCCGCGGTCACCGAAGAAGCGCGCCCCTCTGTACGAAGAGGTGGCCGAACACGTGCGCGAGCGCATCTACGACTACCGGCTGCCGCCGGGTGAGTGGATCGACGAGCCCGCACTGTGCGAAGAACTGGGGATCAGCCGTACGCCGCTGCGCGAGGCGCTGAAGCTGCTGGCTGCCGAAGGCCTGGTGCAGATCGATGCCGGTCGTGGCTGCCGGGTCACCCGGTTGACGCTGGAAGACCTCAACCAGCTGTTCCCGGTGATGGCCATGCTGGAAGGCCGCTGTGCGCACGAGGCGGTCAGGCACATCGACGATGCCGGCGTGCAGCAGCTGGAAGACCTGCATGCGGCGATGGAAACCGCGGCAGCCGATGGCAACATCGCCGAGTACTACCGCAACAACTACCTGATCCACGAAACCGTGCAGCACTACGCCGGCAACCCGTGGCTGATCCGCATCACCCACGACCTGCACCGCATCCTGAAGATGCATCGCGGCCGCCAGCTGCTGACCCCGGGCCGCACCGCGCAGTCGCTGGCCGAGCACCGCGAACTGATGGAGTGCTTCCGCCGCCGCGACGCGCAGGCTGCCGAACGCACCATGGAACGCCACTTGCTCAGCCAGGGCCAGGCCTTGGCCGCCTATGTGGCGGCAGGCGGGCTGCTGAACGTACCGGCGCCGTTGCCGACCGAAGGCGGCGGTTGAGCGGATGAGGTTGCCGGCCAGCGGCCGGCACTACCAGGACGTGACCTTGGCCGGCATCCCGGAACATCTCGTCAATCGCCACCGCCGCAGCTGCCGCCGTCACCCCCACCACCATCACTGCTGCAGTCGGAGCTGCTGTGGTTGTGCTGGCTGTCGTTGTCGCCGGAATACCCGCCCGAGTAATCGCAGGCGCCGCCGAGACCGTTGTCCCCCCGGCTGCCCGAGCCATCGGCCGTGGCCACCGCCATGCACAGGATCGCGCCGACCAGCGGCAGCAGCCAGACCAGCAGCAACTGCACCGTCCGGCCACCCGCCGAGAGGCCATCGCGCCTGACGATCACCACGGTAGCCACCACGTTCAGGCCCAGCACCAGCAGGACCAGCAGAAGGGCAACGATCAGCATTCGGCGGTTCCGTGCCTGGACTGGGGGCATTATGGCCTGCCTCCCCGGCGATGGCCCTGCCTGTCATGAAGATGGGACAATGTAGGGCGCGCCGGCCTGCTTCCGGGCCGCCGGCGGCCCCCGCACCACACGGAAGAAGAAGAACAACAACATGCTGAAAGTCATTTTCGATACCGACCCGGGCGTCGACGACGCCCTGGCCCTGCTGTACCTGCACAAGCACGCACAGATCGACCTGATCGGCGTCACCACCACCTTCGGCAATGCCTCGGTGGAGTCGACCACGCACAATGCGCTGTACCTGAAGCAGGCCTGGGGCTTTGCCGCTCCGGTCGCACGCGGTGCCGGCGGCCCGCTGCAGCCGGAAGCCACCCCGGAAGCCTGGCCGGTGCACATCCATGGCCACAACGGCCTGGGCAACCACCCGGTGCCGGCCGAACTGGACGCGGCCGCCGACGCGCGCCCCGCCCACCAGCTGATCATCGACCTGGTCCGCGCCCATCCGGGCGAGGTGACCCTGGTCGCGGTCGGCCGCATGACCAACCTGGCCCTTGCCCTGCAGCAGGCGCCGGACATCGCCGGCTTGGTACGCGGCGTGGTGATCATGGGCGGCGCCTTCCACGTCAACGGCAACATCACCCCGGCCGCCGAGGCCAACATCTGGGGCGACGCCGAAGCGGCCGACGTGGTGTTCACCGCCAGCTGGCCGGTCACCGCCATCGGCCTGGACGTGACCACCCGCGTGGAAATGGACCGTGACGGCCTGGACAAGCTGGCTGCGATCGGCGGTGCCGATGCCGAACTGGTGCGTGCGCTGTCGCAGGATTACGTGGACTTCTACCTGCAGGCCGGCCACAAGGGCATGGTCGTGCACGACTGCTGCGCCTGCATCGCGCTGACCCGTCCGGAGCTGTTCCAGTTCGAGCGCGCCAGCGTGCGCGTGGCCACCGACGGCGTCGCCCGCGGCATGACCATTCCCAAGCCGGAAGGCCTGGCGTTCGGCCCCAGCGTGTGGGACGGCCACGTGGTGCAGTCGATTGCCATCGGCGTGGATGCGGCCGCCGTGCTGGCCGACATCGAGCAGACCCTGAAGGTCTGACCCGCTAGCGCTTGGCCCTGCCCGGGACCGTCTCGGGCAGGGTCCACAGCACCGGCAGCACCAGCACCGCCACCAGCGCGATCATCGCGCCTGGCGCTGCTGCCCAGCCGCTGCGTTCCACCCACCATTGCGCCAGCCAGGGCGTTGCACCGCCGAACACGGCCGTGGCCATGGTCACCCCCAGTGCCAGCCCGCTGACCCGGCCTTCGCCGGGGAACTGCTCGGCCGTGGCCGGGGCCGCCACCGCGCTCACGCCACCGGCCACGCAGGCCAGCAATACCGCGGCCAGCGCGATGCCCAGCGGCGTCGCCTGCGCCATCCACGCGAACAAGGACAGCGGGAGCAGCGCTGCCAGCACGGTCAGGCCCAACAGCACCGGCCTTCGTCCGACTCGGTCGGACAATGCGCCGCACAGGGGCGTGATCGCGATCACCGCCACGGCCGCAATCGTCGACAGCCACAGCGCATCGCCCTCATCGTGGCCCCGCGCATGCAGGAATGCGGGCAGATAGGTGATGCCGACGTAGTAAGTAATCGAGCCCAGCGCCGAGATCGCGAACGTGCGCGCCACCGCCAGCGGATGGTTGCGCAGCACATGCTTCAGCGGCGTCGCGGGAATGCTGCCCTCGCGGCGCTGCCGCTCGAACTCCGGCGACTCGTGCATGCCCGAGCGTGCGACCAGGATCACCAGTGCCAGCGCCGCGCCAACGAAGAACGGAATCCGCCAGCCCCAACGGTCCAGCTGCGCGGTGGGCAGCAGCGCGACGGTAAGTGCAGAGATCGCCACCGCCAGCAGTGCGCCCACTTCGCTGGCCGCCGAAGCCAATGACGTAACCAGGCCGCGTCGGCGCGCCGGTGCGCTTTCCAGCAGGTACGCCACCACGCCGGTATATTCGCCGCCCACCGAGAACGCCATCACGCAGCGCAGCACCAGCAGCAGCACGCCGGCCGTGGCGCCTGCGGTGGCCGCGGTCGGCAGCAGCGCAGTGGCCAGCATTGCCGCCGCCATCAACGCCATCGACGCGAGCAACATCCAGCGTCGGCCGAGCCGGTCACCCAGGTGACCAAAGCACAGCGCGCCCAGCGGACGCATCAGGTAGGACACCGCGAAGCCTGCCAGCGTGACCAGCAGCGCCTGTTCGCCGCCGCCGAAGAACACCCGCGACAGCACCGTGGCGAAATACAGGTACAGGGTGAAGTCGTACCACTCCACTACCGTGGACAGGCCCGCCACCCACATCGAGCGCTGCCGCGCCGCGGTCATTGCGTATTCGCCTTCAACAGCCTCGATCCCGGTTGCGCAGGTTCCGCGCAGCGTGGCATGGACGGGGTGAAATACCGGTCATCGGCTGTCCGCTGCCTGCATGTACTGGGTTTCATGGCCGGTGAAACGCTCGCCGTCAAAGCCGAAGCAGAAGCGGCCTTCCTCGAACACGCGGTAGACCAGCAGCGCACCATCGAGGCAGAACTGCGGCTGGTCCACGCCCGTTTCCAGTGTCCCGTAGCCGGTAGCATCACCGCCCTTCCCCGCCGGCCCGGTGAAGGCATCGAACGGCAGTGGCGTCGCCCTGCCCGTGCGGGTATCGACCAGCACCAGCGTGCGCTGGAAGTACTCGGGTCGATCATCGACCTGCACCAGCAGGTAGTGCTTGTTGAAATTGGGCGCCTGGTGCTGGAGGGCATCTTCGATGGCTCCGCGGTGCCGCGCATCGCAGAAGTCGACCGGGCTGTAGCGGTAGCTGCAAACGTCGTGGTCGTAGGGCAGGTTCATGCCCGAGTAGCTGACGCCTGCCCGGCTGCCCAGGTCGTCTCCCGGTTCAGGGATGCTGCACAGCAGCCACGAACGCTGCGCATCCTCCGGGTCGGCCAGCAGCTTCGGCTCGCGCCCTTCCTCGTAGGCCGCACCACCCGGGAAGTCCTGCCCGAAACGCTGGCGGACGATGGGACGTGCCTTCTCCAGCGGCAGGCCGATCCTGGCCCCACGGAACGAAACAAACGTCATCGTCGGCAGGATCACCTCCTCCACCGGCAGCCCCTTCCATTGCCCCTGCACGCAGAACGTGGCGATCTCGTTCTCCCCGTCCTCCTTGCAGGGCTTCGGCGCGTTCGTCGCCAACCAGGGATGGGCCGGGCGCCCGGTCTGCTGATCGATGTACCAGCCGTCCAGCGCGCAGGTCGGCAGGGCATCGAGCAGCGGAGAGAGGTCTGTTGCGGTGGCCGGGGCGGCAAGTGGTGCGCCCGCTGCGGGTGCCCCGGTCGGCGCATCCGGTGTGCGCTGGCAGGCCGCCAGCGCGAGTAGACCGACCAGCAGCGCGACGTGGCGCGGGCGCCGGATTGAATGCTGCGTTCCCTGCATTGCGTGTTTCCTGGTTTCGACACTCCCTGCAGATGATCGCCGATCCCGAAGCCGTGCAGGAACGCCGCAGATCCCACATCGGGGTCAGAGCCCTTCGCTCCCGCAAAGGGATCCGACCCCGCCCGTTACCCCGGCACCTGCAGTTCCGCCCGCAGGCCGCCGCCCTCGCGGTTGTGCAACCTCAGCGAGCCGCCCAGCGACTGTGCCAGCTGCACCGCGATGGCCAGGCCCAGGCCAGTGCCGCCGGTATCGCGGTTGCGCGAGCTTTCCAGCCGATGGAACGGCGCCAGCACTGCCTGCAGCTGGTCCTCGGGAATGCCAGGGCCACGGTCGGAAATGCTGATCCACACTCTTCCGGCGTCATCACGGCCCGCCTCGACCTCGGCGGCACCGGCGTAACGCAATGCGTTGTCGACCAGATTGCCGACCACCCGGCGCAGCGGCTGCGGCCAGGTCTGCACGACCAGTCCAGCGGGCGCACCACCGCTGACCGGCTTGCCCATGTCCTCGTAATCGCCGACCACACTGGCCAGGAACGCGCCCAGGTCCATCGACATCGGTGCGCCACTGGCGACGTGGCTGCTGCGCGCATAGGCCACGCCCTCACGCACCAGTTGACCCAGGTGGTCGAGGTCGTCCAGCAACCGCTGCTGGGTGCTGTCTTCAGGCAGGGTCTCCACCCGAAGCTTCATGCGCGTGATGGGGGTCTGCAGGTCATGCGAGATCGCGGCCAGGATCTGCAGACGCTCAGTGACATGGCCACGAATGCGTGCCTGCAGTGCGTTGAGCGCGGCCGCCGCGCCGCCCACTTCCGCCGGGCCATCTTCAGGCAGTTCGGGCCCGTCCTTGCCCGGCTGCAGATGCTCCACCGCATGCGACAGCTGCTGCAGCGGGCGCATGGCCAGGCGCACCGCCAGCCACGCGCACACCAGCAGCAGCGCCAGCTGCACCAGCAACACGGCGGGCAGCCAGCGCGCCAGCGGCAGGCCCGACGGGGTGACCTCGATGGTCAAGGGAGTGCCGTCGTGCAGGCGCAGTTCCACCTCGAACCGCTCCGGCAGGCGAGCCACCTGGCGCGCCTCCAACGGATAGCGGCGCTGCAGGCTGTCGTTGATGATCGCGGTGACCTGGCGTGCACGATCGGTCTGCAGTCCCGGCCCGGCCGCAGCCGGGCGCAGCAGGTAACGGTAGGTGCGCCGCTCCAGCCGCGGCACCCAGGCCGCGCGCTGGCCTGCGGGCAGGTGCTCCAGCAGCGCGACACTCACGGCCACGTCTTCATCGAGGTTGCGCAGCATCATGCTGCGGGTGGACTGGTAGCGTTCGAAGAACAGCAGGCCGAAAGACAGTGCGTGGGCCAGCGCCAATCCACCCAGCAGCACCAGCAGCAGCCGCGCCGACAGCGTGCGCGGCCAGCGTGGGCGGTGTGCGGTAGTGTTCATTCGTCCGGCCCCAGCAACTGCACCGGCACGCTGAACACATAGCCTTCGCTGCGCACGGTCTTGATGTAGGTCGGCTCGCGTGCGTCGTCACCCAGGCGCTGCCGCACGCGGCTGACCAGCAGATCGATCGAGCGGTCGAACAGTTCGGCATCGCGGCCCTGGGTGAGGCTGAGCAGCTGGTCACGGCTGAGCACCCGATTGGCGTGATCGAGGAACACGCGCAACAGGCGGAACTCGGCGCCACTGAGCGGATGCGCGGTGTCCTGCGCATCCAGCAGATGGCGTGCGGTGGTGTCCAGGCGCCACTCGCCGAAGGCCAGCTGGCGACCTGCTTCGCTCACCTGCAGATTCGGCGGCAGCATCTGCGTGCGGCGGATCACCGCATTGATGCGTGCCAGCAGTTCGCGCGAAGAGAAGGGCTTGGTCACATAGTCATCAGCGCCCATTTCCAGGCCGATGATGCGGTCGGTCTCGTCGTCGCGGGCGGTCAGCAGCACCACCGGCACCGCACGATGCTTGCCGGCGCGCAGGTTGCGGCACAGGCTCAGGCCGTCCTCGCCCGGCATCATCACGTCCAGCACCACCAGGTCCACGGCATGGGTATCCATCAGCGCGCGCATGGCCCGGCCACCGTCGGCCTGGCTCACGCGCAGGCCGTTGCGCTGCAGGTAATCGGCCAGCATCTGGCGGATCTCGCTGTCATCGTCGACGACCAGGATATGCGTTACGTGGTTCATTGCGTTCTCGATGAAGACGGAGGTCAGGGCCGCGCTGCGCGGCCATGGTAGCGCGGCTCAGGCGTTGGCCAGCAGGCGCTGGATCTCGCTTTCGGTACGTGCGTAGTCGCCCTCGCCGTAATGGCGGTAGACCACCCGCCCCTGACGGTCGAGCAGGTACAGCGCGGGCCAGAAGCGGTTGCGCCAGGCGTTCCAGATCCGGTACTGGTTGTCCTGCACCACCGGCCAGGTGATGTCCAACCGTGCGATGGCCTTGCGCACGTTGCCGGGCAGCCCTTCATAGGCGAACTCCGGCGTATGCACGCCGATCACCCTCAGGCCCTGCGACGCGTAGCGTGCATGCCACTGGTGGACATGCGGCGCCACGTTGAGGCAGTTGCTGCAGGTGTAGGTCCAGAACTCGACCAGCACCACCTGCCCCCGCAACTGCTCCAGTGTGAGCGGTGGGCTGTTGTGCCAGGGTCCGCCACCGTCGAACCCGGCGGCGGGAACGGCCTGTGCCGGCTGCGCATCGGCCTCCGGACTGGGCCAGGCCATCAACAGCGCAGCCCCACCCAGCACGCCCATCAGCAACGGCAGCACGTACGCACGCAGTGCGGCCATCGCTCAGCCCCCCTGCTCGGCCAGTGGCAGTTCCGCCGGCTTCACCCCCGCCGCTTCCAGGATGCTGTCGGCCACCTGCGCCGGATGCGAAAGCAGCGACACATGGCTGCTGCCGATCGATTGCAGCTGTGCACCGATGCGACGTGCGGTCGCGGCCTGCAGCTGCGGCGACAGCATGCGGTCATCGCGGCTGAGCACGTACCAGCTCGGCTTGCTGCGCCACGCCGCAACGTTCACCACCTCGCCCAGCGCGCTGGCCTTCAACGGGACCTGCGTGCTGTACAGCAGTGCGGCCGATTTTTTCATCACGTCCGGCGCGAAGTCCTGGGCGATGGCATCAGCCGGCAAGGTCAGGTACCCATCCCTTTCCCGCAGTCGGGTCAGACCCGGACCGACCGGGAAACCTTCGCCCTGTTGCGCCGAAGACTGCCCTGCATCCGGTGCGAAGGCCGCCACGTACACCAGCGCCTGCACCTTCGGGTCATTGCCCGCTTCGGTGATGACCGTGCCACCCCAGCTGTGGCCGACCAGCACCACCTTGCCAGGCGCGGCGGCAATCGCGCGGCGGGTGGCGGCGACATCGTCGGCCAACGAGGTGAGCGGATTCTGTACGGCCACCGCCGGCAGCTTCCAGTCATGCAGGGTACTGATGACCTTGCTCCAGCTGGAGCCATCGGCGAAGGCGCCGTGCACCAGGATGACGGTGGGCGGTGCAGCGGTATCGGCCTGGCTAGCGAAGGCGGGGGCGGCTGCGCCGGCAAGGGCGAGAGCAGCGGCAAGCAACGAGGTACGGATCATGGGTGGCACTCCGGTGTTGGGAGTGGCCATTTCCGCCTGCCGGTGTATCACCGCTGTTTCTCCGCGGCGCGGAGTTGTACCGGACTGTAGGGCGCAGGCGGGTTTCTACAGTGGGATACATTCGGGCGCCGGTCCTGGCCGGGCGCTACCGGGTGGATATCGCTCCCCGCAAGCGGGCGCGCAACGCCCCGATGTGCGTCAACGCATCGTCTTTGTATCTGACTGTACGAAACCCGGCCGCGGCCACAGTCGCTGACAAAATCCCGGGCAACGGCACACGTTGCCGATACCTGCGCCGCCTGGAATGGCCTCCATCGACCACTGGCCCGCAGGACACCACCATGATCAGCACCGCCTCTTCCATGTATACCCCCCGCCTGGACGCCGTCGGCCGCTGGCTCTCGCCATTGGCGCTGCGCACCCTGCTGGCCTGGGAGTTCTTTGAATCCGGCCGCGAGAAGCTGGGCGGCCAGAACTGGTTCGCCGACCTGGAAGGCCGCTTCCCGTTCCCGTTCTCCGCCCTGCCCGCCTCGCTGAACTGGCAGCTGGCGACCTGGCTGGAACTGGTGGGCGCGGTGATGCTGCTGCTCGGCCTGGCCACGCGCTCGGTGGCCTACGTCTTCTGGGTCCTCACCATCGTTGCCATCGCCGCCGTGCACTGGCCCGACCAATGGAACGGCCTGGGTGAACTCTGGCAGGGCTATGCGATCACCGACCAGGGCTACGGCAACTTCAAGCTGCCGCTGCTGTTCCTGGCCATGTTGCTGCCGCTGATCCTCAACGGCGGTGGCGCGCTCAGCGTGGACCGGCTGTTGGCCGGCTCACAGCATGCCGCTGTCGGCAATGACGGCCTGGGCTGGGGCGTCAGCCTGATCGCCCTGCTGCTGCCGGTTGCCGCGCTGCTGCCCGGCATCGGCTTCGGCGGTGCTCTGCTCGGCGGCGTGCTGCTGCTGGGCTATCTGCTGCGCCGTCGCCACGCCGCCTGAGCTGATTCCCCTGTTCCCGCGCCTTTCGCTTTCCGTCGCCTCCTCGGCGGCGTCCATCCCGCACGCCCCGCGTGCTTTCCCAAGGAGTCATCACCATGTCCATCTCGACCAGGAACACCCCCTCCTCCCGCCTGCCGCGCATTGGTGCCATCGGCATCGCCCTGGCCGGTGGCCTGCTGCTGGCCGGCCAGGCCGCAGCGATCCAACCGCTGGCGATCAGCGCGGTGGCCATGAGCGCCGCCGCCGAAGGCAAGTGCGGCGAAGGCAAGTGCGGGGCCAACAAGGCCACCACCGGCAAGCCCGCCGGCAAGGCCAAGGTGGCCGAGGGCCAGTGTGGCGAAGGCAAGTGCGGCGACGCCTCGTTTGCCCGCACTGACCGCGACCACGACGGCAAGGTCTCGCGTGCCGAGTTCAACGCTGTGGCCGCCAAGCGCGCCGCCGAGTTCGACCGCATCGACACCGACCACGACGGTTACATCAGCGAGCAGGAAGCGCACGACTACCTGCGCAGCGTCTACACCGCCAACGGCAAGCCGATGCCGAAGGGCCTGTTCTCCCGCGTTGCCGATTGATCGACGTTCACCCGGCGCCGCCTTCAAGGCGGCGCCCTCTCTCTGGAGCATCCACCATGTCCCTGCCCCTGCCCGCCCATGCCGCCGGTCTTGGCCTGCGCCGTGGGCTGATCGACGAACTGCTGGCAATGCCGGCCGGAGCCATCGACTTTCTCGAAGTCTCCCCCGACAACTGGATCGGCATCGGCGGTGCACACGGCGCTGCGCTGCGCCAACTCAGCGAACGCCACCCCCTGACCTGCCATGGCCTGTCGCTGTCGCTGGGCGGTCCTGATCCGCTGGACCGCACCCTGCTGGCACAGACCCGTGCCTTCCTCGACCTGCACCAGGTGCAGCTGTACAGCGAACACCTGAGCTACTGCGCCGCCGGCGGCCATGTCTACGACCTGCTGCCGCTGCCGTTCACCGCCGAGGCCGTTCACCATGTCGCCGGTCGCATCGCCCAGGTGCAGGAGATGCTGGGCCGACGCATCGCAGTAGAGAACATCTCCTACTACGCCGTTGCCGGCGCGGACATGAGCGAGATCGACTTCATCAACGCCGTGCTCGCCGAAGCCGACTGCGACCTGCTGCTGGACGTCAACAACGTCTTCGTCAACGCCTGCAACAACGGTTACGACGCCTTCGAATTCCTGGCCCGCGTGCCGGCCCACCGTATCGCCTCGCTGCACGTAGCAGGCCACTTCGATGAAGACGATGGCTTCAAGATCGATACCCACGGTGCGCCGGTGAAAGGCGTGGTCTGGGCACTGTTGCGCGAGGCCTATGCGCGGGTGGGCGTGCGCCCCACGCTGCTCGAACGCGACTTCAACTTCCCCCCGCTTGCCGAATTGCTGGCCGAGGTCGGGCAGATCCGCCAAGCGCAGGCCGAGGCACGTTGGCCCGAGGTGACCCATGGCTGAGCCGCTGGCGATCCTGCAACGGCGCTGGGCCGATCGTGTGCGCGACCCTGCAAAGACCGCACCCGATGGCATCGAGGCGCGGCGGATGGCGGTCTACTGCCGCCTGTGCATTGACAGTCTGGACAGCCTGCTGGCGGGCAGCCTGCCGCGGCTGAAGTCGCAGCTGGGCGATGCCTGCTGGCGCAACACCGTCGAGCACTACTACGCGAGGCACGCCTGCCGCACGCCGTTGTTCCCACGGATCGCGGGCGAGTTCGCGGCCTGGCTGGCGGTGCAGGACACGCTGGCGCTGCCGGGCTGGGCAGCGGAACTGGCGCACTACGAGAGCACGCAGCAGTCGCTGCACATTGAAGCGCGTGACGGCGGGCGGCCGCTGCAGCGCGCTCCCGTAGGCAATGATGTGCTGGCGATTTCGCCGTTGGTGCGGGTGCTTGGCTACCAGTGGCCAGTACATGAGGACGGGGCGCTGGAGCCGGTGTTGAGCACGGCTCCCACGCTGCTGGTGATCCAGCGCCTCGCCGATTTCAGCCTGCAGACCGAGGAACTGTCACCGCTGGCCTACGCGCTGCTGTCGGTGTTCGGTGACGACAGCGCGTCGGTGGATGAAGCACTGCAGCTGCTGTCCGAAACACATGGCGTGGCAGCGGACGCATTGCGCATGGCCTGCGTGCCTGTTCTGGGCGAGCTGTGCGCGGCGGGCGTGCTGGTTGCATTGCCTGCTTTCTGAGGTTGCCGGCCAGCGGCCGGCACTACCCGTTCCTTGGCCGGCCAGCGGCCGGCACTACCGTCCCCCTACTTCGAGGTCTCATCATGGCTCCTTCCAACACGTCCTTCCTGCATGGCTGGCGCCTGTTCGTGGCCGTAGCGGTGGTCCTGATCGCCTTCGCGCTGGCGGCCTTCGCCCTGTATCCCGATGCAGCCGAAGGCAGCCGAGCCGCGATCCGGGTCACTGCGCGCACATCGTTCCTGCTGTTCCTGGCAGCGTTCACGGCATCGTCGTTCGCCAGCCTTCTGCCCGGCCCGTTCACCCGCTTCCTGCTGCGGGAACGGCGCATCATCGGCCTGTCCTTCGCGTTCTCGCACCTGTTGCATGCAGTCGCGATCACCAGTTTCGGCGTCCTCAACCCGGCGTTCTGGCCAGCACGATCCGCGCTGGCCAACCTCCCGGGCACGGTGGGCTACATTGCCATCCTGGCGCTGGCCATAACCTCGCACCGGGGGCTCGCCCGGCGCATGGGACCCACCGCCTGGCGTCGCCTGCACGTCACCGGCATGTGGATCATCGCGGCGGTGTTTACCTACTCGTACTTCAAGCGCGTTCCGGGCAACTTCTGGTATGCGGTGCCGTCGGCGCTGCTGTTCACCGCCTTCGTGGTGCGCTGGATTGCCAAGCGGGCGCAGGCGCTGCGCCGAAGTGCGCATGTGCGGCCGCCGCTGCGGGCGGCCTGAGGGGCTGGGGCCAGATACCTTTACCTGCGAAAATGGGATATGACCCCACTTCAGGTCAAGGCGCGCGGCGCAGCGTGATCAGGGTGATCTCCGACGGCACGCCGATGCGCGCCGGGAAACCGGCCCAGAGGCCCGCACCGTTACCCACGTAAAGCGTCATCCCATCCACGTCGTAGCGGCCGGACACAAAACCGCCATTGGCTCGCTTCACCAGCTGGTCCATGCCGATGATCTGCCCGCCGTGGGTATGCCCGGACAATTGCAGCTTCACGCCGCGCGCGGCCGCCTCGCGCGCATTGCGCGGGCGGTGATCGAGCAGGATCACCGGTGCAGAGGGATCGGCACCGGCCAGCGCGGTCTCCAGATCCGGCAGCGGCAGGCCATAGCGTGCCGCCACCGGATCGGTGACGCCGGCGATGGTCAGCGCAGCATCGCCGCGCCGCACCTGCAGGTGGCTGTTCTCCAGCACCTGCATGTGCAGCGCGCGGAACGCCTGCATCCACGCCTGGTACTGCGCGTAGTACTCGTGGTTGCCGGTGATGGCGACGACGCCGTCCGGCGCCCGCAGGTCCGCGAGCGGGCGCGCGTCGTCACGGCGGGCCTCGACGCTACCGTCGATCAGGTCGCCGGTGATCACGATCAGGTCCGGTGTCAGTGCGTTGCTCTCGTCCACAACCCTGCGCACCCAGTCGCCGGTCAGCAGGCGGCTGGCATGGATGTCGGTCAGCTGCAGCACGCGATAGCCGTCGAACGCAGCGGGCAGATCCTTGATCGCCACCTCGATCTGCCGAGGCTGGGGCACGGCCATGCCCTGGCTGATGCCATAGCCACTCACAAGCAGCGCCAGCAGGCCGGCCAACGGCCGCAGCTTCAAGGCGCGCAGGACCGATACGATGCGCGGCCAACGCAGCAGGCGCGAAAGCAGCAGGCCGGCATCCAGTACCAGCATCATCAAGGCCAGCAGCAGTACCGCCGTGGAGCCGGTGGCCAGAACGGCGATGGTCAGCTTCGGGATCTCCGGCGAGGCCATCGTGCCCCAGAACATGGCGACGATGCGCAGCTGCACGGCAACGCCCACCAGCAGCAACGACAGCACGACCTTCATCCAGATGGGCATGCGCAGTGGCCAGAACAGGCGCCAGGCCACATACAGGCCCATCAACAAACCGATCGTACTCAGCACTGCAACCATCCATGACAGAAAGCGGGCCCGCCATGGTGACGGCTACGGGTCGTGTTGTGTAGAGCCGGGCCCATGCTCGGCTGCTCAGGAAGCCGTCGAGCATGGCTCGACGCTACAGAACCCCGATCGCGCATGGCTCGACGCTACGGATGCCCCAGGCGCTCCACCCGCAGGCGGGCGATGCGACGCTTCTCCATCGCCAGTACGGTGATGCGAACATCCGCAATCTCCACCGCGTCACCGATGTCCGGCAGGCGCCCCAGACGCTCCAGCACCAGGCCGGAGATGGTCATGTAGTCGGCACTGCGCGGCAGCGATACCCCGGCCAGCCGCTGCAGGTCGTCCAGAGTCAGCGCACCATCGGCCTCCCACTGGTCCTCGCCCTGCGCGACCACGCCATAGCGCTCGTCCTGGGTATCGACCAGGTCACCGGCAATGGCCGCCAGCAGGTCGTTGGCGGTCACCAGGCCTTCCACGCTGCCGTACTCGTCCACCGCCACCGCCAACGGCACCGGGTGCTGGCGGATCAGTTCCAGCGCCTGCAGCGCGCTGGCACTGGACAGCACGTACTGCGGCTCGCGCAGGTTGCCTTCCAGCTGCAGCGGCCTGCCCTGCAGCAGGTCGGCCAGCAGGTCGCGGCTCTGCACCACGCCACGCAGGCTGTCCAGGTCGCCATCACCCACCAGCAGGCGGGTGTGCGGCGACGCCACCAGGCGTGCCACCACATCCTCCTGCCCACGGGCCAGGTCGATCCACTGCACGTCGGCACGCACCGTCATCACGCTCGACACCGGGCGATCGGCCAGCCCCAGCACGCTGCGGATCATCTCGTGCTCCGCCGGCTGCAGGCGCTCTTCGGCATCGACGTGTTCGTCCGCGCTTTCGTCGTCGTGGCCATTGGCCGGGCGCGCGCCCAGCATGCGCAGCACGGCGTCGGCGGTACGCTGGCGGAACGGCTGGCGGCGCTCGTTGCGCTCACGGTTGAAACGCACCCACTGGTTGAACGCCTCGACCAGGATCGAGAAGGCAATCGCCGCGTACAGGTAACCCTTCGGAATCTTGTAGCCCAGGCCCTCGGCCGCCAGGCTGAAACCGATCATCAGCAGGAAGCCCAGGCACAGCACCACCACCGTGGGATGCTTGTTGACAAAGCGCGTCAGCGGCTTGCTGGCCAACAGCATCAGCGCCATCGCGATGGTCACGGCGGCATACATCACGCCCAGGTTGTCGACCATGCCCACCGCGGTGATCACCGAGTCCAGCGAGAACACCGCGTCGAGCACTACGATCTGTGCCACCACCATTGCGAAGCTGGCGTAGACCTTCTTGCCATCCTCGTGGTGTTCGCGGCCTTCCAGCCGTTCGTGCAGCTCCATGGTGCCCTTGAACAGCAGGAACAGGCCACCGCCCAACAGGATCAGGTCACGCCCGGAGAAGCTGTGGTCGAACAGCCTCAGCAGCGGCTCGGTCAGTTTCATGATCCACGCCAACGCCGCCAGCAGCACCAGCCGCATCAGCAAGGCCAGCGCCAGGCCGATTACCCGCGCGCGGTCACGCTGGTGCGGCGGTAGCTTGTCGGCAAGGATCGCGATGAACACCAGGTTGTCGATGCCGAGAACGATCTCCAGCACGACCAGGGTTGCAAGGCCCATCCAGATCGAGGGGTCAGCCAACCATTCCATTTCAGGTCCGTTTCGTCAGTAGGTAAGGAAAAGAGCGACCGCTCAGTCAGCGTCCTGTGCCTGCGCCGGGTCGTGCCCGAGCAGGTCGCCGGGCGTGCACTGCAGCTCGCGGCAGATCGCATCAAGGGTGGAAAAGCGGATGGCGCGCGCCTTGCCGGTCTTCAGGATCGACAGATTGGCCAGGGTGATGTCGATGCGCCCGGCCAGCTCGGACAGGGTCATGCCCCGTGCCTGCAGCATGCGGTCCAGGGTGATGACGATCGCCATCAGATGACACCGTCGAGGTCGTCGCGCATCGCTGCGCCCACGGCGAAGACGCGCGCCAGCACGAACAGCATCAGCACGGCCACCAGGCCAGTGATCGACATGCCACCGCCGACCTCCATCCAGGTGAAATCCGGGCCCATCCAGGCCGAATAGGCACCGATCAGGATCGACAGCAGTTCCATTGCCAGCATCAGCCAGGCCATGCGCTGCAGGCGCCGTGCATTGGCGTGGGTGAACGGCCGCTCGCGCGCCGCCGACTTCAGCAGCCTCAGCAGATGGCGCAGGAACAGCAGGCACAGCACCAGCAGCGCGATGATCGCGCCCAGGCCCAGGCAGAAGTGCAGGAACAGATCATTGCCGTGCGCGGCAGCGGCCTCGGCGTCATGCACGCTGTCGAGCAGCCAGCGGCGGTCGTGGGCGACCAGCGGCACCGCCAGCAGTGCGGCCAGGATGCCCAGCCAGCACATCGCCCGGACGGCCTGTACGGCGGCCTGGGCCAGGGCAAACAGGCCTCGCGCGGGTCTGGCGCGGGCGGGACGAGCGGTCAAGCGGCCTCCGGTGTTGGGGTGGACGCGCCGCCCCGGGATGGATTTATCGATAAACGATATATCACACGCTGCGTGAAAGGCTGAACCGCAGGCGTGGCCCCTGTCAGGGCCCGGGCGCGCCCCGCTCCAGCATCGCCTCACCCGGCGTCGCAGAGGCCATCGCCTGCACACCGGCATCGGCGGCCTGTCGCGTGACCAGGCGGAAGCGCACCTGCAGCTTGCCCTGCCCCGGGGTGGCCCAGCCGTACTGGATCGCCACCTGATCGGCCGACAGCGGCCCACGTCCCGGCAGCGAGCGCACCTGCAACGGCATCGGCGCGGCCTGCACCAACCGGGCGAATCCCTTCTGCACGACCGCCGCGTCGGCCTTTTCGGCGTAGACCGTGCACGTGCCATCGTCAGCCCAGCTCACCGCATAACGGCCACTGGCCAGGGGCACCATCCAGGCCACGCCCGATTGCCCCTGCAACAGCGCGGCGGCTTCGGCGGGCTGCAGCGGCGACAGCCCATTGGATTCCATCAGCGACTGCAACCGCGCCGGGGCCCCGATGTGCTGCATGCAGGCGGTATCGAACAACTCGCTGAAGGGATCCTGCGCCGGAGCCTTGGCCTTGGGCGTGCGCGCGGGTTGCGCCGCCGCCAGGGTGGGCAGCAGGGCCAAAGCCAGCCAGAACGCAGGACGCATCGGGATTCCACGCTACGGAAAACAGCAGGGAGGATGGCAAAGCCCGGGCGTGCCGCGCAATGGGTCATGGCTTGACAGCCGCCACCGGCGGGAGCAGTATCAGTTAACGAATTAGTTAATTAGCTCGCCATGGACCGCATCTTCGAAGCCCTTGCCTCCACCGCCCGCCGGCAGATCCTGGCCTATCTCAGTCCCGGCGAACTCAGCGCGGGCGAGCTGGCCGAGCGCTTCGACTTCAGCAAGCCGGCGTTGTCCAGCCACCTGCGCATCCTCGAGGAAGCCGGGCTGATCGAACGCGAGAAACGCGGCCAGTTCGTGTACTTCAGGCAGGTACCCGACCGTTTGGCCAACACGTTGTTCTCGTGGGCGGCCGAAGTCTGCCCGGTCGGCGGCCCGCTCAAGCGTGAAGCCCGCGCCCGCCGCAAGTCCCCCGCCCGCTGATCCGCCCCGCCAAGGAGCATGACGATGCCTGGTTCGACCCGCGATCGCCGTTCGTTTCCAGCAGTGCAGTTTCCGGCACAGGACGGCGGCAGTCCGACCGAAGTCACCCTGATCGCGCAGCTCGGCATCGGTGCCGGTGACGCGCTGGTGAGTGACGCCGGCCAGCGTCAGCGCCACCACCCGGCGTTCATCGATGCGTTGGATGAACCTTCGGCGCGACTGGGTGGAATGCACCTGCAGCATGGGGATGCCTCCTCGCTGTACAGCTTCACCGTCGGTGCCGGTGGCCACCCGTTTCATCGCCATGCAGGCCCGCGCATGTTCACCGCCATCGCCGGCAGCGCGGGAGCCGAGCTGCGTTTCGCCGCCGCCTCCGACACGCAGCTGGCAGCAGATCCCGGTGCCTTCGCGCGCACGCTTCGGCGCATCCGCATCCCACCGGACTGCCTGTTTACCGTGCGCTTCGGCGGCGGCACCTGGCACCAGTTCGCGTCGAACCATCCTGCACATCCAGCGCTGTTCGCGTTGTCCTGCCACAGCAATGAACTGGCCGGCGCGATGAGCGAGCAGGCGCGTGCGCAGGTGCAACGCAATGCCGCCGATATCCCCAGCCTGACCGAGGTGCTTCCGGAATCGCACTGGCCTTCGGGCACTTCGCTTGCGGCGGCACCGCTGTTGCAACTGTCGCTGCAGGCGGCGCCTCCCAGCCTGTGCGCACACCTCTGCGCGCGTAACCGTGCCCTGCTCGGCCCGCTGCGCCGCATCCCCATGCGGCCGCTGCGCGGGTTCGTCGAACGTGCCACACCGGCCTATCCCATCCGTTCGCGGCCCGCCGCCACCCATGGCATGCTGCCCACAGCGCTGCCGCACAGCCACTACCAGGACCTGACCACCCTGTGCCTGGACCCCTCGCAGGTGGTCCACCGTTCCGCGTCGGCACTGCTGGCCGATGTACTGGACGGCTTCCTGCGCAATCCGCCCAGCGGCGTAGGCCATCTGATGGCGCTGCGAAACCGACTGGTGGCGCCGTTGCGGTTGCGCACGTCGCCGCTGGGATGCCCGGTGTCGTCACTGCTGTCCACCGATCGCAGCCGGTTGTTCGCTGGTCGATTTCCGGTGCTGGATTCGCACATCGATACGCAGGACAACGACGCCGAAGTCCTGCTCGGCGCCGACGATCGGCACCTGCGTTTCCGCAGCAGCGTGCGCGTGCAGCGGCGTAGCGATGGACATGTCGAGATCAGCCTGGGCTCTCGCGTGCAGACCCTCAATGCGTTCGGCGGCATGTACATGGCACTGATCGACGCCGGGCACCGGCACTATGTCGCGCCGGCACTGCTGCGGCGTGCGGTGGAACACGCCTTGGCACCGGAGCTGGCCAATGTTGGGAATCCGGCAGCACACCCTGCGCACTGCTGACCCTGGAACACGATGCGCCGGGCCCTGCACGGTTCCGCTCAGATAACGATTTCGCCCTCGTCCTCGCCATCCCAGTAGTGGATGCGGCTGGCGCGCACGTGAATCAGCACCAGTCCCGGTGTATCCACGCCCTGTTCGAACCATCGCTCCAGGTCCTTCACCCAGTGCTGGCTCATCGTGGCCCGGTCGCGCACCAGCGCTGCCCTTCCCTGCACGTGCACGAACAACGGTGGCTTGCCCAGCAGCGACTTGCTGCCGGAAAAACCCAGCGCGACGGCGGGGTCAGCTTCAATCTCGCGCACCATGTCGGTGTCTTCGGTGGTGAAGAACCAGCTGTCACCGTCATAGTCCACGTCGCCGTTGTTGCTCATCGGACGACCGGCAATCTCTCCGCCGGCGTGGGTCTGCAGCATCGTGAAATCGATGCCGGCCATTTTCCTGGACAGTTCAGGCAGGGTGAGCTGGGTCATGTCGTCGTCCCTCGTCGGATGGAGTCCCAGCGTCTGCGCAGAGCGGTGACCGAAGCGTGGATGGGCAGTTGCGACCTCTTCACAGAAAACGCGATAGGGCGCATGACACGTGTGTGACGCATTCCTCACCACCACACCCGCGTTAACCGCGGATGGAGGAACGGTCCTCCACGCCGCGACACGCCTCAAACAGGGCATTGCCCGAGAATCGCGCAACCTCGCGATGCATCCGGCATGGCCGCCGGCATCACCGGGGCTCCCCTCCGCAACCGCATGGCCCCCACATGGACCTGTTCGCCTGGCTCGCGTTCGGCTGCTACCTGTTGACGTTCTTCATTGTCTCGCTGTTTGCTGCGGCCTACCTGAAACGCTCCGACTTCATGCCCTACCACGGCCAGGCCGTGGGCCTGCCATGGAAGGAGGTCGAACCGCGCATGCAGTTGCTGCTGATGGCACTCATCCGCGTGGTCGGCGCCGGTTGGATCGCACTGGCCGGCGCTGGCGTGATGCTGGCCTGGCTGATCTTCTTCGGCGGACACTTCGCGCTGCCGCAACTGCTGGCCTTCCAGTTGTTCTGCCTGTTCGCCACCGTACCGCCGGTACTGGTCGCTTCCGGCGTGCGGCGACGCACCGGTGCGCGTACACCGGTGCCCGCCGGCGCCGCGGTGGTGCTGCTGTCGGTCATCGGATTCGTGCTGGCCCTGTTGGCACTGTCCTGATGCGTGCTCCCTCCTCTCCCTCCATCGAGGCTCCCATGAATCCCGAATCGATCTTCTACAGCGTGGTCAACGGTGATCTGCCGCCCTCCCAGGCGGGCACCCTGCTCGGCTGGCGATTCGTCGACTACGACGACGCACTGCGCCGCATCCATGTCGAGTTCGACGCCGGGCCGATGCTGACCAACCCGATGGGCAACGTGCAGGGAGGCTTCCTGTCGGCGATGCTGGATGACTGCATGGGGCCGGCGATCTACGCCACTCTGCCCGCCAACCGCATCGCGGTCACGGTGGAATCCAAGACCAGTTTCGTCAGTCCAGCACGACCAGGGCGCATCATCGGTTGGGGCGAAGTCGAGCACAGCAAAGGGAGCATCGCCTTCACGCGTGGCTGGCTGACTGACCCGGCAGGCAACGTACTGGCCACCGCCACCGCCACCTTCCGGGTGGGTGCGCTGCGCTGGCGTGGCTTATCGGTACCACGTCCCATCGCGCGCCGGATGATCGCGCGGACGCTGCGGCGGGTGCATGCACGCATCGGCTGAGGCGTGCCCTCAGCGCATGATGCGACCGCCACCCGCCACCCGTACCCGATCACGCCCCTGCGCCTTGGCCCGGTACATGGCCGCATCGGCGGCACGCAGCAGGGTGCGCCAGCCCAGCGCGTCGGTGCCGCCCTCGGCCACGCCGAAACTGGCGGTCACCCGCAGCACGGTGCCGCCGGCCAGCGCGATGTCCATCTGCTGCAGGGCCAATCGCAATGACTCGGCCAGCTGCCGGCCACCGGCCAGATCACCGTCGGCCAGCAGCACCAGGAATTCCTCGCCGCCATAACGGGCGATGCTGTCGCTGCGGCGCAGGTGGCGCTGCAGCAGCTGTGCCACCTGCACCAGCACCTGATCGCCAGCAGCGTGCCCATGGCCGTCGTTGATGGCCTTGAAGCGATCGACGTCAAGCAGGATCACCACCGCGCTGTTGCCACCGTCGGCATGGCGCTGCTGCACCCTCTGGTCCAGCGCGCGCCGGTTCAACAACCCGGTCAGTTCATCGGTGCCGGCCAGCTGGCGCAGCTCGCTGGTCAAGGCCGAGCGCTCGCGCGACTTCTCGCGCAGCACTTCGATGGCATCGAACAGGCGCTGCATCTCGGCCAGCGGGTGGGTCACATGCTGCTCCGGGCCGGGGGCTTCCGAGGCGATCTGGATGACCTGCTTCTGCGCCTGCAGCAGCGGCCGCAGGATCTGCAGATGGGCAATGCGCAGCGCCACGCCCAGCACCACCAGTGTGCCCAGCGCGGTCGCCACCAGCACGGCCAGGCGCATGGCCTCGCGATTGCGGGTGCGTTCAAAGCGGGCGATGGACACGCTCAGGTAGCCATCACGCAGCGCCTCAAGCGACTGCAGGGTCGGCACGTAGCGCGTGGTGAATTCGGCGGCGGTCCATGGCGGCGGCAGGCCTCGGCGGCCATCTTCGATCAACTGCTCGATCATCGGCAGCGATTCGCCGAAGAACTGCCGACGCGCCATGTCCCAGTGCCATGACAATTCCGGGTCACTGCGGAACACCGACTCGTGGCTGCCTGCCAACCGCCACAGCTCCAACAGGCGACCCTCGGTCTGCAGTGCAGCGCGTACCTGTTCCTCCCGCCATGCCCCTGGCACCGCCACCGGCGCCATCACATTCGAGGCCAGGCGGCCGCCATGCTCGCGAAGATCGATCAGCACCTGGCCCTGCATCGCCGGAATCGCTGCTTCACGGTCGGCGCTGACCAGCACGTTGATCTGTGCCGAGGTCAGCAGGTGCAGGCGATCGACCACGGCGAACATGCCACTGATCGCACGCTCCACCTCCTCCACGCGGCGTGCGTCATGGGGTTGCGCCACGACCCGGTCGACCGCAGCCCGCGCCGATTGCAGGCGACGTTGCGCGTCGGCCAGCAGCCCATGCTCGTCGACCACTCCCGGATCAGCCTTGAACACGGTGTCCAGCTGCAGCAGGGCAGCGTCGACCCGCTTGCGCGCGGCCGCCAGCTGCGCGGCCAGCGGTGCCTGCTCGGCCGCATCGGCCGGGTCGGCCCCCAGCAGGCTGTTGGCGGGGCCGCGTTCGGCCGACACCAGGTTGGCCAGGTCGAAGGTCTGCCGCAGCTGGCGCAGGCTGGCCAGGTTGTCCTCGGCGGCCGTGAAGCGCAGCGTGCCCTGCACCAGTGCGATGACCATCAGCGGCAGCGTACAGACTACGAACAGCCCAGCCAGGATCCAGACCCAGGTCCGCAATCCGATGGGCGACGCCTTGCGGGCCATGCACATTTCCCCTGTAGTGCCGAACACTGTAACGGCCGGCTACAAAGGCGCCAAGCCACTCGCGGGCCAACCGTGGCGGTGGGTATACCCTGCCGACCGCGAACGCACCGACAAGGCCGTGCGGGCATTCGAACCGGGACAAATACGTCATGCCCAGCCGCGTCAGATCCAGCGCTGGTCGACCAGTTCGCGCTTCACGTAGGCATAGAACACCGGCGCGGCGACCAGGCCCGGCAGGCCGAAGGCCGCCTCCATCACCAGCATGGCCAGCAGCAGCTCCCAGGCACGCGCCTGGATCTCGCCACCGACGATGCGCGCATTGAGGAAGTACTCCAGCTTGTGGATCACGATCAGGTACAACAGCGCGGCTACGGCCACATAGAACGAGACCGACAACGCGACGATGCTGATGATCGTGTTGGAGATGATGTTGCCCACCACCGGCAGCAGGCCGGCGATGAAGGTGATCAGCACCAGCGTCTTGGAAAGGGGCAGGTGCACGCCGAACAACGGCAGCACGCCCAGCAGGAAGATGGCGGTGAAAAGGGTGTTGAGCAGGGAGATCTTCACCTGCGCGAACACCACCTGGCGGAACGCGGTGGCCAGGCGGCTGGTGCGCCCGATCAGCTCCTGCGCCAGCGGCCCCATCGTCGGCAGCGGCAGTTCGTCGTACAGCGCGATCATCGCGCCCAGCACCATGCCGATCAGTACGCGTACACCCACCTGCACCACCGAGGTACCGGCCACGCCCAGCTGGCGCTGGTGCTCGGCGGCCCAGTCATTCAGCGCCGCACGCAGCGCCGGCATGTCCTCGGGGATATACGGCTGCAGCAGCGCCGGTACCTGGTGGCGCGACGAATTGAGGATATCCATCAGCCGTGCCAGCAGGGCGTCCGGCCCACCGGTCTCGTTGCGGAAGAACGACGCCACACCGATCCCGGCCAGCACCAGCGCGCTGATGATGATTGCCGACAGCACGATCACCGCGATCGCCCGCGCCCGCCCCGGCGGCAGCTTGCCTTCCACGGTGGACGCCAGCACATGGGTCAGCTGGAACACCAGCAGGCCCGACAGCAGCGTTACCACCAGGCCGAGCTTCAGCGCCAGCCACATGCCCAACAGCATCATCAGCCAGGCCGCGATCCTCGCAACGGGGGGCTTGGGCTGGGCAACGAGGGCGTCTTGCATGGGCGGCGCGTCCGGGCGGGGTGGCCCATGGTAGAGGATTGGCGTGCCGATTCCGCGTGCAGGATGAACGGGCGTTTCGGCCTCGTTCGGCGGCAGCCGTGCCGCACTCACTCACCGTAGCTGGCTGTGTTCTTGCCCTGCCGCTTGGCGTGGTAGAGCGCGCGGTCGGCCAGTGCCAACCAGTCCTCGACACTACCGCGACGCGGCGTCGCGGCAATACCGATACTCACGCTGAACTCCACGCCCGGCGTGGCCTGCCGCGCGGCCTCCAGCAGGTGCAGGCGCACCCGCTCGGCCACGTGCATCGCATCGGCGGGCGCGCAGTCGCACAGCAGCACCACGAACTCATCGCCCCCCAGCCGCGCGGGCGTATCACCGGGCCGGGCAAAGGTGCGCAATGTCGCCGCGATATGCCGCAGCACCTCGTCACCGGCGCGGTGGCCATGCGAGTCATTGATGCGCTTGAAATCATCCACATCGAGCATCATCAGGCAGGCAAAGCCGCCCTGGCCCTGGGCCCGGTCCAGCGCCTGCTGCGCACGCAGGATCAGGAAGCCACGGTTGGCCAGCTCGACCAGCGGGTCCATCCGGCTGAGCCGCTGCAGCTGACGGTTCTGCGATTTGACCCGGCGCGCCAGCTGCCAGCTGAGAATGCTGAGGCCGATGCCATACACGAACAGGAACGGGACACTCAGCACGATCGTGCGCTGCGAGGTGACCGGCTGGTAAGGGAAGCCGAGCAACCACCAGGTGAGTGCGAAGCCCAGCAGCAGGGCCAGCGTGGCGCGCATCGCCAGGCGCACGCCACCGGCAGCGATCTTGTCGGCCACCAGCAGCGCGGCGAACAGTGCGCTGGGCACCGCGCTCAACGCCATGAAGGCGATCCAGCCACCGCCGAAGAAGGAGTCGGCCACCATGCAACGGAACTGGACGACCGCCGGCTGGCGGGAGCGCTGGGTCAGCAGCAATGCCAGTGCCGGCCACGCCAGCGCGTTGAGCAGCAGCAGGACCCACGCCAGCCCGCCATCCTGGCGTTCAAGCATGATCGAGGCGATGGGGATCGCTCCCAGTCCATTGCCGACGAAACGCATCCAGCCGATGCGACGTGCCGCGCCAATGCCTTCGACCGCGCCTTCCGCCGAATCGGTGAAGAATGGCATTGCCGCCCCCCTTGCGCGATCGCACCTGCTGCTAAGGCCCTTGCCGGGCTGCCTGCGATGAGTCTGACAGCTTTGCGTCAATTCGGGATCAAGGTTGCACGATATCGCGCGGGCCGGCTGCCACGCTCCGCGGCCCCACCCCGTGGTCACCTGCGTCGGGGCGCAGCCGTCGATCCCCGCACCATCAGGCTGAAATCCAGCGTCTGTTGAAGCGGAACATCCACCTGTTCGATGATGGCGAGCAGCAGGTTGACCGCGCGCGCGCCGATTTCCCGCATCGGCTGCCGGATGGTCGTCAGCGGCGGCGTGAGGTAGCGGGAAGACGCCAGATCATCAAAGCCGACGATGGACAGGTCTTCCGGCACGCGGATGCCCAGCTCCCGGCAGGCCGCCAGGGTGCCCAGCGCCATCTGGTCGCTGAAGCAGAAGATCGCCGTTGGTGCGGACGTGCCGTCCAGCAGCGCCATGGCAGCCGCATGGCCGGATTCCACTGAAAAATCCCCCGGCACGATGCTCAGCTGGCGCAGGCGGCCACGCACCTTGCCGGCCCCCCGTACCCCTTCCAGGCGCTGCTGGTGCAGGGGATTGTCCGGCGGCCCACCGACCACGGCGATCCGTTCATGGCCCAGTGCGTACAAGTGCTCCATGACGGCGCGTGCGGCGGCGGCATTGTCGATGTGCACACTGGGCAGGCCCAGCGCGGGATCGAACTCGCAGCCGTTGACCACCGGCGCGGCAGCCCCCCTCTGCTGGACAATCTCGCGCGCCGTCGGTGGCAGGCGATGGCCAAGCACGATCATGCCGTCGGCCTCGTTGCGCCGGAGCATCTGCGCGTAGCGTTCCTCGCGGTCGGGTTGGTCCTGCGTATCGCCCAGCAGCACCGCATAGCCGACAGCCTGCGCGGCGTCTTCCGCCCCTTGCAGGATCTGCGCGAAGAACGGGTTGGCGATATCCGGCACCGTGACCAGGATCTTGCCGCTGCGCTGGGTCTTGAGCGTGCGGGCGACCGTGTTGGGCACGTAGCCCAACGCCGCGGCGGCCTGCTCGATGCGCGTGCGCGTGGCCGGCAGCACTTTGTCCGGCCGCGAAAGTGCACGCGACACGGTGCCGGCGGAGACGCCGACGTGCTTTGCGATGTCGTAGATGGTGGCCATGGCGTTAGTTCTCCCGCCCGCTGTGCAGTGCACAACAGGTCCTGCGTGCGCCCCTGCTAGGATAATGCAATCGATTGCATCGAGGGCGAATCACGTTGAAGACGCTCAAGGGTCCAGCGCTGTTCCTGGCGCAGTTCATCGGCGACACGGCTCCTTTTGATCGGCTGGACACGCTGGCCGGATGGGCCGCGGGTCTGGGCTATTCTGGCGTACAAGTCCCCACCACGGCGCCCCACCTGTTCGATCTGGCCGAGGCCGCACGCAGCCAGGCGTACTGCGACGACCTTGCCGGCATGCTGGCCGGGCATGGCGTACAGATCACCGAGCTGTCCACCCATCTGCAGGGGCAGCTGGTCGCGGTCCATCCGGCCTACGACAGCTTGTTCGACGGATTCGCACCCGCGGACAAGCGCGGCGATCCCACGGCCCGCCAGGCCTGGGCGGTGGAGCAGCTTCTGTTGGCCGCCAAAGCCAGCCAGCGGCTGGGGCTGACCGCGCATGCCACGTTCTCCGGCGCATTGGCCTGGCCCTATTTCTATCCCTGGCCGCAGCGCCCACCGGGACTGGTGGAAGAAGCCTTCGCCGAACTCGGCCGCCGCTGGCGCCCGATCCTCGATGCCTTCGATGCCTGCGGCGTGGATCTCTGCTTCGAGATCCACCCGGGCGAGGACCTGCACGATGGCGCGACCTTCGAACGCTTCCTCGATGTGGTGGATCATCACCCCCGCGCCAAGATCCTGTACGACCCCAGCCACCTGCTGCTGCAGCAGATGGACTACCTGGGTTTCATCGACCGCTACCACGCGCGCATCGGCATCTTCCACGTCAAGGACGCGGAGTATCGCCCCAGCGCAAGCAGCGGCGTGTATGGCGGCTACCAGGACTGGATCGAGCGTCCGGGCCGCTTCCGTTCGCTCGGTGATGGCCAGATCGACTTCAAGGCGATCTTCTCGAAGTTCGCCCAGTACGACTTCCCCGGCTGGGCGGTACTGGAATGGGAATGCTGCCTGAAGCACCCCGAGGACGGCGCACGCGAGGGTGCCGCCTTCATCCGCGACCACATCATCCACGTGACCGACCGCGCCTTCGACGACTTTGCCGACAGTGGCACGGACGCCGCATCACTGCACCGCATGCTGGGAATCTGAGCCAAGACCGCCCCGGGAGGGCAAGCCATGACGCACGCCATGTCGCGCCTGGGCGCGATGATGTTTCTGCAGTTCTTCATCTGGGGGGCGTGGTTCGTCACCCTCGGAACCTACCTGGTGCAGGGCCCGCTGCAGGCCAGCGCCAGCCAGGTGGCCACCGCCTTCCTCAGCCAGTCCATCGGCGCGATCGTTGCGCCGTTCCTGGTCGGCCTGATCGCCGACCGCTACTTCGCGGCGCAGCGCATCCTCGCGGTGCTGCACCTGACCGGCGCGGTGCTGATGTGGCTGGCGTCCACCGCCACCAGCTTCAGCGTGTTCTCGGCCTGCGTGATGGGCTACATGCTGCTGTTCATGCCGACGTTGGCACTGGCCAACAGCGTGGCGATGCGGCACATGCAGTCGCCCGAGAAACAGTTCCCGCTGGTACGCGTGGCCGGCAGCATCGGCTGGATCATTGCCGGTGTGCTGATCGGCTGGCTGGGCTGGGAACAGGCCCATCGGCTTGAACTCACCTTCCGCATGGCCGCGCTGGCATCGCTGGTGCTGGGCCTGTATGCATTCACCCTGCCGCACACGCCGCCACTGGCACAGCAGCGCGATGCCGGACTGGGGCAGATCCTGGGGCTGGATTCGTTGCGACTGCTGAAGTCGCGCGCCTACCTGGTGTTTTTCCTGGCGTCCATCGCCATCTGCATCCCGCTGTCGTTCTACTACAACTTCACCAATCCGTATCTCAACGACCTGGGCGTGCGCGGCGCAGCAGGCCTGCAGTCGCTGGGCCAGGTCTCCGAAGTGCTGCTCATGCTGGCCATGCCGTTCCTGTTCGTGCGGCTGGGGGTGAAGACCATGCTGGCGGTCGGCATGGCCGCCTGGGTGGTGCGCTACGCCATGTTCGCCTTCGGCGATGCGGGCAGCGGCTTCTCGCTGCTGGTGATCGGCATCGTGCTGCACGGCATCTGCTACGACTTCTTCTTCGTCACCGGCCAGATCTACACCGATGCGCATGCCGGCCCCGCCGCGCGCAGCAGCGCGCAGGGCTTCATCACCCTGGCTACCTACGGCGTGGGAATGCTGATCGGCACCTTCCTGTCCGGCGCGGTGGTGGAGCACTTCACCACCGAGGCCGGCCCCGACTGGCAGCAGATCTGGCTGTTCCCGGCCGGCGTTGCACTGGTGGTGTTGATCGCCTTCCTGCTGCTGTTCCGCGACCGGCCGACGGTCACGGCCGCGCCCTCCACACCCTGAGGATCCCCGTCGATGCCCAAGCTTGGAATCGCCATCGTCGGCGCCGGCATGATCGGTGCAGTGCATCGTCGTGCGGCACTGCTGGCCGGTGCCGAGGTGCGCGGCGTAGCCGCCTCGTCAGCGCAGCGCGCGCATGAGGCCGCGCAGTCCTGGAATGTCCCGCGCGCCTACCGCGATATCGAGGAGGTGATCGCCGATCCGCAGGTACAGGTCGTGCACGTGTGCACGCCCAACCATCTGCACCGCGCCATGGCACAGGCTGCGCTGGAAGCCGGCAAGCACGTGATCTGCGAGAAACCGCTGGCGACGACGCTGGACGATGCACAGGCGCTGGCGGCGCTGGCCGCATCGACCGGATTGGTTGCCACGGTGCCCTTCGTCTACCGCTACCACCCAGTGGTCCGGGAGGCGCGCGCACGCATCGCCCAGGGCGATCTGGGGCCGTTGCACCTGATCCACGGCAGCTACCTGCAGGACTGGCTGCTGGATCCGGCCAGCAACAACTGGCGCGTGGACCCCGCGCTGGGAGGCACGTCGCGCGTGTTCGCCGACATCGGTTCGCACTGGTGCGACCTGGTCGAATGGGTCAGTGGCGAGGGCTTCGCCGAAGTGAACGCGGCGTTCTCCACGGTAATCGCCGAGCGTGGCGCCGTCAGCGGGCAGAGCTTCAGCACGCCAACGGCCGCCAGTGCGATGCAGGCTGTCACCAGCGAAGACGTGGCCGCAGCGATGTTCAGGACCGGCGCCGGCACGCTGGCGTCATTGACGGTCAGCCAGGTCTCGGCCGGACGCCACAACCGCCTCTGGTTCGAGATCGATGGCGCCAAGGCCAGCGTGGCCTTCAACCAGGAGGATGCCGAACGACTCTGGATCGGCCTGCCCGATCAGCGCGAGGAAACCTTCATGCGCGGCCCCGGTGCCGGCAGCGCCGAACAACGCCGCCTTTCCATGCTGCCGGCCGGGCATGCACAGGGCTACGCCCAGTGTTTCGAGGCGTTTGTGGCCGACACCTATCGCGCCATTGAAGGCGAGCGGCCGCAGGGCCTGCCCACCTTCGAAGACGGCCTGCGCTCGGCACGGATCGTCGATCGCGTCATTGCATCAGCCAGGTCACGTACCTGGACCACCATCGGTTGAATTCCGGGAGGATCTGTTGATGAAAGCTCTTTTCCGTAGAAGTGCAAGTCTCGTCCTGCTGCTCGCTGCCCTGCCCGCCTTCGCGAGCGAAGCCGCCACCACGCAGAAGCCGATCGCGGTGCAGATGTACACCCTGCGCAATGCAGGCCCGCTCGATCAGCAGTTGAAGATCGTCCACGACGCGGGCGTCCGTGCGGTGGAAACGGTCGGTACGCAGAACACCAGCGCCACCGAACTCAAGCAGCTGCTGGACCGGTATTCGATCAAGGCGGTTTCGTCGCACGTGCCACTGGCCGAGCTGCGGGGCAACCTGGATGGTGTGGTGACGTTCAACCGGTCGATCGGCAACAGCACGCTGGTGGTGCCTTACCTGGACCAGAAGGACCGCCCAACCGATGCCGCGGGTTGGACCGCATTGGGCAAGGAGCTGGGCCGCATCGCCAAGCAGGTGCGCGGCAAGGGCATGCGCCTGGCCTATCACAACCACGACTTCGAGCTGGCCGACTTCGACGGCCAGACCGGGCTGGAGCTGCTGTTCGCAGCGGCCGGCCCCGACCTGCAGACCGAGCTGGACCTGGCCTGGGTCGCACGCGCGGGCCTGGACCCGGCGGTGATGCTGGGAAAATTCCGCGGTCGCGTGTTCGCGGTGCACGCCAAGGACAATGCGCCCAAGGGCCAGGCCCAGGACGAAGACGGATTCGCCGCCGTGGGCCAGGGCGTGCTGGACTGGAACGCGATCCTGCCCGCCGCTGCGGCGGCCAAGGTGCAGTGGTACATCGTCGAGCACGACCAGCCACGCGACCCGGCCAAGGTCATCCAGACCGGCGCGGACTACCTGCGTGAACACCTGCCCGCCAACGTGCCCACCCGTGCACGGCGCTGACGCATCAAGGAGCCCCACATGAAGATGATCCTGGCAGTGGCCCTGGCCCTGGGCGGCATGAGCACTTCAACGGCAGCCCGGGCCAAGGACGATCCTGCCGCCGGCGCGAAACTCTATGCCCAGCACTGCACTGCCTGCCACGGTGCTGAACGCGCCGGCGTACCGCCTACCTTCCCGGCGCTCACCGACGTCGGCAAGCGGCTTCAGCCCGCCCAGGTCAAGGACAAGATCAGGAAGGGCGGAGGATTGATGCCGCCCTTTGCCCAGCTGTCGCAGCAGGAGATCGACGACCTCGCCAGCTATCTGGCGAAGTAGGCGGCCGGCGACCACGCCGGCCGCGTGCCGCTACAGTTCGCGCACCCAGATGTTGCGGTAGCTGACCTTGGAGTCATGCTCCTGCAGATAGAGCGGCGCGCACGCATGGGGTGCGTACGAAGGCGCACCGATGTACTCGGTCCTGCCTGCCAGCACGGTGTCGTCCTGCACGAGTACGCCGTTGTGCAGCACGGTGATGCGCGCGGGCGACGTCAGGCCGCCGCCCTGCGAGAAGCGCGGTGCCTTCCAGATGATGTCGTAGACCTGCCACTGGCCCGGTGCGCGCGAGGCGTTCACCCGTGGCATGGCCTGCTTGTAGATCGAACCCGTCTGGCCGTTGGCATACGTCGGGTTGTTGTAACTGTCCAGCACCTGCAGCTCGTACAGTTCCTGCAGGAAGATGCCGCTGTTGCCCCGGTTCTGGCCGTCGAAGCCCTTCGTCTCGGTGGGGGTACGCCATTCGACATGCAGCTGGACATCGCAGAAGCGTTGCCGGGTGCGGATGCCCTTGCTGCCCGGAACGACGGTCATGGCGCCATCGGCAACCGTCCAGGGCACGCGCCCGCCCTGCTCTGCCTCCCACGCCGAGACATCCTTGCCATCGAACAGCACGATGGCATCGGAGGGGGCCTTGCCTGGCGGCGTGGCCACGACTGCGGGCACGGGCGTCCACACTTCGGTCTTCTTCGGGTCACGCGCAGCGTCGGTACCGTCCTGAGCGAATGCGGATGCAGCGGCCAGCAGGCCGGCCGTGATCAACGCAGGGCGGATCATCAGGATGGTGTCCATCAGCTGGTCCCCCACGCGGGCGTACCGGGGACATAGGCCAGGTCACCGTCGTAGCGGCCCGGCACGGCGACGTACTGCAGCACACCGGTCGCCCCGACCTTTGAAGTGAAGAAGCCGAAGATGGCCAGCTGCTTGATCATCGTGAAGTAATGCGGCATGGCCTCGCCTTCCTCGGGAGTGCCGGTCTCGGTCACGTCGGCATTGCGTGCCTTGGCTTCGGCGTCCAGCGTTCGCAGCAACCCGGTGCGGGCTTCCGGCGTGAGCGATACGAAACGGCCACCGGCGCGCGTGTCGATGTCGGCCAGGCCGGCGCGGAACGTCGCCTGCTGCCGGGCCGTGTAACAGTCGCTGACGAACGTCGCCATGAACGCACCGGCACCCGCGTCCTTGGCCCCGGGCGTCCTTGTCCGCGGCAGGATGGTTTCGGCGATCTCGTCCAGCATGCCGATGTCGGCATCGGAGAACGCGGGCATCGCCCCGGCAGCCGGCACCTTGCCATGCACCAGCGCAGGCAGGCCAACCATGGCCGCACCGGTAGCGGCAACGATCATCTTCAACAGTTCGCGGCGATCCATCAGAGGTTCCCCGCTTTCAGTTCGCGTACCGCATGGTCGGCCGCGCGCGCGGTCAGCGCCATATAGGTCAGCGAGGGATTCACGCAGGCGCTGGAGGTCATGCAGGCACCGTCGGTCACATAGACGTTGGGGGCATCCCAGACCTGGTTGTGCTGGTTCAGCACCGAGCTCTTCCGGTCACGTCCCATGCGCGCGGTTCCCATTTCGTGGATGCCCTTGCCCGGGGCGTAGTCGTTGTCGTGCATCTTCACGTCCTTGACCCCGGCTGCCTCCAGCATCTCGGCGGCATCGGCGGCCATGTCCTTGCGCATCGCCAGTTCATTGGCGCGCATGGACACGTCCATCGCCAGCACCGGCAGTCCCCATTTGTCCTTGCGGTCGTGGTCCAGGCGGATCGTGTTGTCGTGGTGCGGCAGCATTTCACCGAACCCGGTCATGCCGATGCGCCAGTCACCCGGCACGGTCAGTGCCTCCTTCAGATCGGCGCCGATGTTGAGCTCGGCAATCTCGCGCGACCATCCGGTGCGGCTGGCACCGCCCTGGTAGCCGAACCCGCGCAGGTAGCCGCGCTTGTCGGCCGCGACGTTGCGGAATCGCGGAATGTAGAAGCCGCAGGGACGGCGGCCGAAGTAGTACTTGTCTTCGTAACCCTCGACCCGGCCCGAGGCGCCGGCCCCGAAATGATGGTCCATCACGTTGTGCCCGAGCTCCCCCGACGAGGAGCCCAGCCCCCCTTCCCAGACATCGGTGGCCGAATTCATCAGCAGCCACGTCGAGTTGAACGACGACGCGTTGAGGAAAATGACCTTGGCCGTGTACTGGTAGGTCTGCCCGGTCTCGGCATCGATGACCTCCACGCCGCGCGCGCGCTTGCGGTCCTTGTCGTAGAGCACTTCCTTGACGATCGAGAACGGCCGCAAGGTCAGATTGCCGGTCTTCATCGCCGCCGGCAGCGTCGCCGCCTGGGTCGAGAAGTAGGCACCGAAGGGACAACCCAGGATGCACTTGTTGCGGTACTGGCAGTTGACGCGCCCCTGCTCGGGCATCGGTTGGGTGATGTTGGCAGTGCGCGAGTGGATCATATGGCGCGTTCCGCCGAAGGCCTTCTTGATGCGCGCGGCCACATCCTTCTCGACGATGTTCAAGGGAATCGGCGGCAGGAACTCGCCGTCCGGCAGCACGTCCAGTCCTTCGCGCGTGCCGGCGATGCCGGCGAACTTCTCTACATGGTCGTACCACGGCGCGATATCGGCGTAGCGGATCGGCCAATCGGTGGCGATGCCGTCCTTGAGGTTGGCCTCGAAATCCAGATCGGAGAAGCGATAGCTCTGCCGCCCCCACATCAAGGAACGACCACCGACGTGGTAGCCACGGAACCAGTCGAAGCGCTTGGTCTCGATGTAGGGCGATTCCTGTTCGTTGGCCCACATCCCTTCCAGGTTCTCGGCCAGGCCGTAGTCGCGCATCAGCACCGGGAACTCGGCCTTCATTGCCTGCGTTGGCCGGTTGCGGTGCGGGAAATCCCACGCCTCCTTCATCGCGTTGACGTAGTCCTTGACGTGCTCGATGTTGCGCCCGCGTTCCAGCATCAGGACCTTCAGGCCCTTCTCGGTCAGCTCCTTCGCCGCCCAACCGCCACTGATTCCCGAGCCAACAACAATGGCGTCGTAGTGATTATCTGCCATGGGTTTCTCACCTGGGTGGATATCGTTTCAGACGTCGCAGAGGCGGATCGCCTCGCGCAATGAGGCAACGGGATCGGGCGCTGCAGGCGTGAACTCCTGCGCCAGATACCCCTTGAAACCGGTGTCGCGGATCGCGCGACAGATGGCTGGATAGTGGAGCTCCTGCTGGTCTCCGATCTCGTTCCGGCCAGGCACGCCTGCGGTGTGGTAGTGCTTGAAGCAGGCGTGATGCTTGCCGATGGTGGCGATGATGTCGCCCTCCATGATCTGCATGTGGTAGATGTCGTAGAGCAGGCCGAAATTGTCCGAGCCGAGCCGCTGGCACAGCTCTACACCCCACGCGGAGTGGTCGCACAGGTAGTCGCGATGATCGACCTTGGAGTTGAGCAGTTCCATCACCAGCACCACGCCGCGCTTCTCGGCATGTCCGAGGATGCGCTTGAGCCCGGCCTCGGCATTGGCCATGCCGTCCTGCGGGTCCATACCGTTGCGGTTGCCGGAAAAGCAGATGAGGTTTCGATAGCCGGCATCGGCGACCAGATCGATGTGCCGCGTGTAGCGTTCCACCAGCTGGTCGTGGAACTCGCGGCCGGCAAAGCCCTTGGTCAGGCCCAGTTCCGCGCCGTTGCACATCGAGCTGTACACGCCATTCGCCTTCAGCGTGGGCCAGTCTTCCGGGCCGACCAGGTCGATCGCGGCAAAGCCGATGTCCTTCACCGTCGTGCAGAGCTGGGCAACGGACAGCTGCGGGAAGGTCCAGCGTGCGACGGAATGCTTCAGGTTGCCCTTGAGTGGCGCCGTGGCGGCGAATGCGGGCAATGCGCCCGCGGTTGTCGCGGCCCCCAGGCCAATGCTGCCGGCAACTGCGATGCGCAGCGCATCGCGCCGCGTGAGCCCCCTCGAAGGAGCCGGTCTGATCGAATGGATGGACATCCACCTTCCGGCCTCCCAACCGGTATCAAACGCAACGATTCACAGCAATGCAATCGATTGCACCATAGGGGAGGAAATTGTCTGTTTGCAAGTCGCGGTGCACGAAAAACTGATGGTGCGAGGCACAACGCAGATGGCATCGCGCAAAAAGAAAAGCCCCGCATGAGCGGGGCTTTCTTTTCTGCTGCGAACGAGCGTTCGATCAGAACGGAATATCGTCGTCAGCGAAGTCATCCATCGGCGGCGCCTGCTGCGGCTGCGGACGCTGGTTGCCACCCTGGTTGCCGTAACCGCCGCCTTGGTTGCCATAGCCGCCGCCCTGGCCACCACGCTGGCCGCCACCGCCACCACCGCCGCCATACTCCTGGCGCGGAGCCTGCTGGCGCTGCGGACGATCGCCGCCGTAGTTGCCACCACCGCCGCCGCCACCGCCTTCACCGCGGCCGCCCAGCATCTGCATTTCATCGGCAATGATGTCGGTGGAGTACTTCTCCACGCCGTCCTGGCCGGTGTACTTGTCGTAGCGCAGGCTGCCTTCGACGTAGACCGAGCTGCCCTTGCGCAGGTACTCGCCGGCGATCTCGCCGAGCTTGCCGAAGAACACCACGCGGTGCCATTCGGTGCGCTCCTGCTGGTTGCCATCCTTGTCCTTGCGGACGCTGGTGGTGGCCAGGCTGATGCGGGTGATCGCCATGCCGCCCTGGGTGTACTTCACGTCCGGGTCGTTGCCGAGATTGCCGACCAGGATGACTTTGTTGATGCCGCGCGCCATAGGTACCTTCGTCCGTTGTCCAGGGGCAGACCGCCAGTGATAGCACAGCCCCGGGCGGGGGTGCAGTAGGCGAGGCCGCCCCTGTTGAAATTTGGGGGAATGCGAGAACGATGCATCTTAGCATTGCCGCCGCCATCCGCCCGATCAGAAGACCCCGGCCGCGCAGGAGGATTGAACTGATTTCCTTGTCCGGCAATGACTTACCCTCGCTTCAGTGGACATCCGGAGGGGCATTGCCGTCTGCCCATGGCATCATGCCCAGGCTCCTCCCCCTGCCCCCTCCCGCGTTCCCATGACGATCAAAGGCAAAGCCACCTCCCTGGACATCGCCCACCTGGCCGGGGTCTCCCAGCCGACCGTGTCGCGGGCCCTGCGGGGCAGCCCGATGGTCAACGCCGAGACCCGCGAGCGCATCCTGCGCATCGCCCGCGAGCTGAACTACAAGGTCGACAAGAACGCCTCCAGCCTGCGCCTGCGCAATGCCGGCACCCTGGCCCTGCTGTTCTTCGAGGACCCGACCAACGACGACTCGCTGATCAACCCGTTCTTCCATTCGATGCTCGGCTCGATCACCCGCGCCTGCGCCCTGCACGGGCAGGACCTGCTGGTCTCGTTCCAGCAGCTGTCCACCGACTGGCAGGCCGATTACGAGGACAGCAACAAGGCCGACGGCATCATCCTGCTCGGCTACGGCGACTACCACGAATCGCGCGATCGCCTGCAGCGGCTGGTTGAACAGGGCACGCACTTCGTGCGCTGGGGCGCCGCCCTGCCCGGCCAGCCCGGCGTGTCGATCGGCAGCGACAACTTCCAGGGCGGGCATGACATCACCACCCACCTGCTGCTGCAGGGCTGCCGCCGCATCGCCTTCCTCGGCCATGCCTCCAGCCATTACCCCGAATTCCAGGAGCGCTACCGCGGCCATGTCGCGGCCCTGCAGGACCACGGCCTGGCCGCCGAACCGGCACTGCAGCACGATGCGATCACCACCGAGGCGTCGGGCCAGCAAGCCTGCCAGGCGCTGCTGGCACGCGGTGAACCGATCGATGCGATCTGCGCCGCCAGCGACCTGATCGCCATCGGCGCGATGCGGGCCCTGCGCGAGGCGGGCCTGCGGGTGCCACAGGACGTGGCGGTGACCGGCTTTGACGACATCCCGCTGGCGGCCTCGGTATCCCCGGCGCTGACCACGGTGCAGCAGGACACCAAGCAGGCCGGGCAGCTGCTGGTGGAACGCCTTTTGGCCCTGATCGGGCGGCAGCCGGTGGAGAGCCAGAGCATCCCGGTGAAGCTGGTGGTGCGGGAATCGTCACTGCGCCGGTAAGCGCCGCCAGGCCTCCCGCCACGCCCCAACGTGCGACGGCGGAATTCCCCCCCCCCCCCATGACCAACGGCGGATGCGCACGGAGGCTGATGCGCGGATAACGCGCAGACATCGCCCATGGAAAGGTGTACGTCGCATGCTGAAGATCGATTCGCTGTCCAAGACGTACGCCAACGGCGTGCATGCGCTCAACAACGTCACCCTGGACATCCCGCGCGGCATGTTCGGCCTGCTCGGCCCCAACGGCGCCGGCAAGTCCTCGCTGATGCGCACGCTCTCCACCCTGCAGGAGGCCGACAGCGGCACGGCGACGCTCAGCATTCCAGACGAGGCGCCGATCGACGTGCTGCGCGACAAGGACGCGGTGCGCCGCCGGCTGGGCTACCTGCCGCAGGATTTCGGCGTGTACCCGAAAGTCAGCGCGCTGGACCTGCTGGAGCATTTCGCCGTGCTCAAGGGCCTGACCCAGCGCGCGCAGCGCCGCGAGGTGGTCGATGGGCTGCTGCAGCAGGTGAACCTGTGGGACGCGCGCAAGCGCAAGCTGGGCACCTACTCCGGCGGCATGCGCCAGCGCTTCGGCATTGCCCAGGCGCTGCTGGGTGACCCGCGGCTGGTGATCGTCGATGAACCCACCGCCGGCCTCGACCCGGAAGAACGCAACCGCTTCCTCAACCTGTTGGCGGCGATCGGCGAGAACGTGGCGGTGATCCTCTCCACCCACATCGTCGAGGACGTGACCGATCTGTGCCCGACGATGGCGATCATGAACAAAGGCCAGGTGCTGCTGACCGGGCGCCCGGCCGATGCCATCGACGCCCTGCAGCAGCAGGTCTGGCGCAAGCAGGTCGATCCTTCGGAACTGGCCGACCACGAGGCACGCTACGTGGTGCTGTCCACCCGCCTGGTCGGTGGCCGCCCGGTGATCCACGTGCACAGCGCCAACGACCCTGGCGACGGCTTCGCGGCCGTGGCTCCCGACCTCGAGGATGTGTACTTCCAGCGCCTGCGCCTGCAGGCCCGTGCCCGCGCGGCAGCCTGAGCGGAGCACGCCATGATCTTCAATTTCTTCCGCTTCGAACTGCGCGAGCAGCTGCGTTCCCCGCTGCTGTGGCTGCTGGCCGGGCTGTTCGCCCTGCTTGCCTTCGCCGCCGCCTCCAGCGACGCCGTGCAGATCGGTGGCGGCGCCGGCAACGTGCACAGCAACGCGCCCACCGTGATCGCGCAGATGCTGGGCATCTTCACCCTGCTCGGCATGCTGGTCACCGCGCTGTTCGTCAGCAACGCGCTGTTGCGTGACTTCGAACTCGGCACTGCCGAACTGATCTTCGCCAGCCCGGTGAAGCGCCGCGATTACCTGGCCGGGCGCATCGCTGCCGCCCTGGCGGCCGGGCTGCTGGTCTACATCCTGATCGCGTTCGGCCTGTGGCTGGCGCCGTTCATGCCATGGGTCGATCCCGAGCGCATGGGCCCGATCAGCTGGCAGGGCTATGCCTGGACGTTCGCGGTCATCGTCATTCCGAACCTGTTGTTCACCACCGCACTGCTGTCGCTGCTGGCAGCGCTGACCCGCTCGATCCTGTGGGTCTACATCGGCCTGGTGGCCTACCTCGTCCTGTACGGCGCCAGCGCGGCCCTGCTGCGCGACATCGACAATACGTGGATCGCGGTGCTAAGCGAACCGCTGGGCATGCGCGCACTCGGCCGTACCATCCGCTACTGGTCCACTGCCGAACGCAACGACGGGATTCCCGAGCTGGCCGGTTACCTGCTGGCCAACCGCGCCCTGTGGTTGGGCGTGGCTGCCGCGCTGTTCGCCGCCACCTTCGCGCTGTTCCGCACCGAACGCAGCGGCAGTGGCCGTCCGCGCTGGGGCCGCAGACAGGCGCAACCGGCTGCCGATGCCAGCGTGGTCCGCCCCACCCGCGCGACACTGCCGCGCGTGATACCGGCGTTCACTGCCAGCACGGCGTGGCAGCAGTTCCTGCGCCAGGTCCGCTTCGATACACGCGGCGTCCTGCGCAGCGTGCCGTTCATCGTGCTGCTGGTATTGGGCCTGGCCAACTTCCTGCCCAGCGCGCTGTTCCGGCAGACCCTGTACGGCACCTCGATCTGGCCGGTCACCTCGCAGATGATCATGGGCCTGCAGGGGGCCTTCAGCTGGCTGCTGGTGATCATCGTGCTGTTCTTCGCCGGTGAGCTGGTCTGGAAGGAACGCAGTGCGCGCATCAATGAAGTGACCGATGCCATGCCGGTGCCGAACTGGGTGCCGCTGCTGGCCAAGTTCACCGCACTGCTGGCCGTGATCATCTGCTTCCAGGCCGCCGGCGCGCTGGCGGCGATGGGCGTGCAGCTGGCCAAGGGCTACACGCATCTGGAGCCGCTGCTCTACCTGCGCAGCCTGGCGCTGGATTCGGTGGTCTACATCCTCATGGGGGGTCTGGCGCTGGTGCTGCAGGTGCTCACCAACAACAAGTTCGTCGGTTACGCATTGCTGATCGTGGTGATGATCGGCCAGGGCGTGCTCGGCCTGCTCGACTACACGCAGAACCTGTACAACTTCGGCAGCTGGCCCAACGCGCCCTATTCGGACATGAACGGCTACGGCCACTTCCTGACCGGGCAGCTGGCGTTCCAGGGCTACTGGGCGCTGTTCCTGCTGACCTTGATGTGCCTGGCGTCGGCCTTCTGGGTACGAGGTGTCAGCCAGAGCCTGCGCCAGCGCCTGGCCCTGGCCGGCCGTCGCCTGCGCGGCCCGACCGGTGCCTTCGCCGCAGTGGCCGCCCTTGCCTTTGTCGCCGTGGGCGGCTGGCTGTACTGGAGCACCAACATCCGCAACGAGTTCATCTCGCCCGACCAGCAGCTGGATCTGCAGGCCCGCTACGAGCGCGAGCTGTCGAAGTACCGCAACCTGCCGCAGCCCCGCATCGTGGCGGTGGACAACCGCGTGGACCTGTTCCCGGAATCGCAGTCGATGGTGATCGATGCAAACTGGACGGTGCGCAATACCCACGCCACGCCGATCCAGGACGTGCACGTCTCGATGGGCGATGACAAGCAGCTGGTCGCGGTCGACCTGGGTGGGCAGACACTATCGATGCATGACGCCGATCTCGGCTACCGCATCTACCGCCTGCAGAAACCGCTGCAGCCGGGCGAAAGCCGACGTGTCCATTTCCGGGTGGTGCAGAAAACCCAATGGCATCACCGCCGGCCAGGCACCGAGCAACATCGTGGGCAACGGCACGTTCTTCAACAGCCGCGTACTGCCGTCGTTCGGCTACAACGAGGGCGCGGAGATCACCGACCGCAACGAGCGGCGCAAGCGCGACCTGGGTGAGCCGCGGCGCATGCCCAAGCTGGAAGACCAAGCCGCGCGTGCCAACACGTACATAGCCAACGATGCCGACTGGCTCGACTTCCGCACCACGGTCTGCACGGCACCGGACCAGGTGGCGTTGGCGCCGGGCTACCTTCTGAAGGAGACCACGGTAAATGGCCGGCGCTGCTTCAGCTATGCCATGGATCGACCGATGCTGAACTTCTACGCCTATCTGTCGGCGCGCTGGGAGGTGCGCAAGGCAAAGTACAAGGACATACCGATCGAGGTCTACTTCGATCCGGCGCACGGCTACAACGTGGACCGGATGATCGAAGCGGTGCAGAAATCGCTGGCCTACTACGAGGCGAACTTCACCCCGTACCAGCATCGCCAGGTGCGCATCATCGAGTTCCCAGGCTATGCGCGCTTCGCGCAGTCGTTCGCCAACACCATCCCCTACTCCGAGGCCATCGGTTTCATCGCCGACCTGCGTGACCCGGACAAGGTGGACTACGTGTTCTACGTGACTGCGCACGAGATCGCACACCAGTGGTGGGCGCACCAGGTGATCGGTGCCAACGTGCAGGGCGCGACGGTGCTGTCCGAATCGTTGTCGCAGTACTCTGCGCTGATGGTGATGGAGCAGGAGTACGGCCGCCAGCACATGCGCCAGTTCCTCAAGCGCGAACTGGACGGCTACCTGTCCGGCCGCGGCGGCGAGGCCATCGAGGAACAGCCGCTGGAACGTGTGGAGAACCAGCAGTACATCCACTACCAGAAGGGTTCGCTGGTGTTCTACCGGCTGCGCGAGGAGATCGGCGAGCAGGCGCTTAACCGCGCATTGAAGCGCTTCCTGCAGGACAAGGGGTACCAGCAACCGCCGTACACCACCTCACGCGAGCTGCTGGACTACATCCGCGCCGAGACCCCGGCCGACCGCCAGCAGCTGGTCACCGACCTGTTCGAGAAGATCAGCTTCTACGACAACCGCGTGATGGCCGCCAGCGCCCGCAAGCGCGATGACGGCCGCTACGACGTGACCCTGGACCTGCACGCCGCCAAGCAGTACGCCGACGGCAAGGGCAAGGAGAGCGACGGAAAGATGGATGACTGGGTCGAGGTCGGCGTGTTCGCCAATGGGCCGTCGGGCAAGGAGCGCGACCAGAAGGTGCTGTACCTGCAGCGCCACCACATCACCAGCGCCGATCCGAAGATCACGGTAACGGTGGACGAAAAGCCGGATGAAGCGGGCTTCGACCCGTACAACAAGCTGATCGACCGGGTGAGCGATGACAACCGGCGCAAGGTAACGATGTGAGGTATGCGGTGGTGCCAGTCAAATGGCTGGCATCACTGCTGCAGACAGAAACGACATGCCACGCCCAATTGCGTCATTTAAATTCCTGATTGGCCAGAGATGCAGGGACACCACCAGATTCCATTTCAAGGCAAGCGATACTCTCCGTGAACCTTCGAGAGGCCGCGATGACATCCAGCCATATCTACTTCGCCGCACACGGAATCTCCGCATCAGTGAACTGGGCAGCCGAGGTATTGGCCGACTGTGGTCTTGAGCTCGAATTGGAGCTGGATGGGAACAGTGTTCTCATTACGGGCGATGAAGACGTTCGCCTGCGGCTCTCTCTCAACGACGCGCCCCATGTCCTCCAGGAAGCCATCGAGCTAGCGCATGGCACTGGACACGTACATGCCATGAGCCAGTGCACGGCCAGATTCGAGATCTCAATCACCGACCTGGAGGCGGTTTTGGATGAGATGAACACGCTGATCGAGGTCCAGCAGACACTGCTCACCGCCGTGGACGGTGTCCTGTGGAACGAGTGGAACGAAGCACTCAGCCGGTGATTTCCGGCTGAGGCCTGGCCTTCGGCCCCAGCAACGCCAGCAGCACATAGACCACGATCGAGGCGACGGTACCGAGCGCCGCCGGCAACCCGAATGCCCACGCCGAACGGCGCTGCTGGCGCGCCCACTGGGCCAGATGCCAGGCCGCGCCCAGGTTGATCAGCCAGGCAATGACGAACACCGGCCATAGCACCATGCCCACCGCGCGCAGCAGGGGCATGGACACCAGCGCGGCAGCGATCGCCGCGATCAGGAAGATCAGGGCCGAGCGGGAATGGCGTGATCGTGCCGGTGCGTCGGCGGGTGATTCGCTGAATTCCATGGAGAGAGCCTCGATGCCGATGTTGTCCAAAGGGGATCACGTACGGTGCCCGAAGAGAAGCTCTCTGTAGTATCGAGCCGTGCTCGACTGATCCGGCATTGCGCGAACGGCAGCCGAGCATGGGCTCGGCTCTACATGACAATCAACCCTGGGCGAAGTCCTTCAGGATCTCGCCAACGCCGCTGGGCGAGATCTCAAAGCCCAGCGAAGTACCCGGGTTGATCACCACGCCGTAGCCACCCGGCACGCGGCGCAGCACGTCCAGCATCAGCCAGCGGATCTGGTGTTCGGCCTGCTGGCTGTAGACGCCCACCCGCGACGGATCGGTGAACACCGCCACATGCAGGGTGCCCTGCTTGTCGAACAGCAGCGGGTCGAAGCCGCTGCCGTCCGGGGTGACCAGGCTGCCGGTCAGCAGCACTACCTCGGAAGCGACGAAGGCTTCCATGAAGGTGCGGATCGGCACCGCCTCGTCCATCGCCGCCTTCAGCAGGGTTTCGATCGGGGTCTGCGGGGCGAGGTCGGTCATGGCGATACGGCGGGGCGTGAGGGGTGCCTATTGTGCCGGATATGGTCACCCCGGTAGTGCCGGCCGCTGGCCGGCACCTGAAGGTGCCGTTGATCCATGGGTTGCCGGCCAGCGGCCGGCACTACCGCCCCAGACGCACGTCCCGCGCCCGCTGGTCGGCCATCGCCTTGTCCAGCTCGGCCTGCAGGGCCGGCTGCTGCACGGCGGCATCGAGCACGTACACCTTCACCCCGTGCGCCGGCACTTCGGCCCTCAGGGAGGCATCCACCTGCAACGAACCGCCGTCCAGCGCATCACGCCAGCGGCCTGCCTGGACGTACCGCGCCACGGTGAAGGTCTTCGCACTGTCGCCCTTGTTCAGCAGCACCAGCGCGGTCTGCGCCACCTCGCCATGCTGCAGCACGCGGAAGAACACCGCCTCATCACCCTGCAGGCGCTCGTTCACCTGCAGGCCGCGCTGCAGCGCCGGGGTGGCTTCGCGCAGCCTGGCGATACGCTGCAGCGGCGCGAAGATCGGGCTCTTCGGCGCCGCATCCACACGCGGCTGGCCGAAGTACGCACGATTGCCGGCATGCTCGGCACGGCCACGCATGAAGCCCGTCTCCGAACCGTAATAGACCACCGGAATGCCGCGCGCGGTGAACAGCCAGTTGTGCGCATCGATGAAGCCATCGTCGCTGGCCTGCAGGCGCGGCATGTCGTGGTTGTCGTAGAAGCTCATCAGCTCGTACGGGTTGGCGTACGGTCCGCCGCTCAGGTGCAGCGGCTCGGCCAGGGTCTCGAAGCCCTTGTTGGCGGTGCCGAAGGTCTGCTCCAGCGCGCCGCGCAATGGGAAATCGAGCACGCTCACGTTCGCGTTGGCGGGCCAGGTGTGCTCGGCGATGCGCGCGGCATCGTAGTCGAACGCTTCGCCGAACATGAACATGCCCGGATGCTCGGCGCGGATGCGCTTGACGAATTCATGCCACCACGGGTGCGGCAGCCAGCCGATGGTGTCGATGCGCAACGCGTCCACGCCCTGCGCGGTCCACTGCAGGTAGGCGCCGACCAGGTAGTCCATCACCGCCGGATTGTCCTGGTTGAAGTCCGACAGCTCGGCCAGATTGCCGTCGAAGATCGAGCCGTCCTTGCTGTCGACCGGACCGATGTTGTTGTAGAACGCGTGCAACGGGTTGTGCTTCGGATCCAGTTTCTGCGGTGGCAGGTTCTGGTGGTCGGCGATCAATTTTCCGTCCTTGTCGAAGATCTGCCCGAACTGGGGCTGCCGTGTCGGCATGGTCCAGGCCGGCGAACCGTGGTTGCCTACGATATCCAGCACCACCTTCAAGCCAGCACCGTGCAGGCCCTTGGTCAGCCCGGCGAAGTCCAGGTCCCTGCTCGGCAGGTGCTCGTCGAGCTTGTAGAAATTGATGCCCCAGTAGCCGTGGTAACCGGTCTTGCCGCGGTCGGTCAGCGTGCTGGTGCAGCTGATCGGCTTGCTGCCGGTAAAGGCCTCGTCCGGGTTGTCGACGATGGGCGTGATCCACACCGCACCGAAGCCCAGGTTGCGGATGTACTGCGCATTGTCGAGCACGCCACGGAAGTCGCCGCCGAGATAGCCGATGTTGCCGTCCACCTTGTCCGGGCACGGCACCGGGATATCCAAGGTGCGGTGCGCGCCACCCTGGTCACGATGGTCGTTGGACGGATCACCGTTGACAAAGCGGTCGGTGACCACGAAGTACACCGCATCGCTGGCGAACGGCTCGGTGGTGCCGACGTAGTCCGGGCGCGGCGCGGCCGCGGCCTGGCCGGCGAACAGGGCAAGGGAAACAGCAACAGCCAGGACACCACGCATCACACCACCTCCGGACGGGACGGAACCCGCAGCACGCACAGGCCGGCCAGGAACAGGCTGCAGCCGCCCAGCACCAGCACATGCATCGGCTGGCCACCCAGCCATGCGCGCAGGGCAAAGCCAAGCGCACTGGCCGCCACCAGCTGCGGAATCACGATGAAGAAATTGAAGATGCCCATGTACACACCCATCTTCGACGCCGGCACGCTGTCGGACAGCAGTGCATACGGCAACGACAGGATCGAGGCCCAGGCAAAGCCCACACCCACCATCGACAGCAGCAGCCAGTGCGGGTCGCGGATGAACATCAGCGAGACCAGGCCGGCGCCGCCCAGCCACAGGTTGACCAGGTGGCTCCAGCGCAGGCCGATCGCACGCGCCATCGGCGGAATCAGCACCGCCGCCAGCGCAGCGAAGCCGTTGTAGGCGCCAAACAGCACGCCCACCCAGTTGGCACCTTCGTTGTAGGCGGCCGACTGTGGATCGGTCGAACCGAAGTGGGTACCGGCCACCGCAGCGGTGGTGTAGATCCACATGGCGAACAGCGCGAACCACGAGAAGAACTGCACCCACGCCAGGCGGCGCATGGTGACCGGCATCGCGCGCAGGTCGCCGACGATGGCGGCCAGCATATGCGTGGCCGGCAGCGCGCGCGCCGCCGCCAGCAGCAGGCCGTAGCCGGCGCACAGGCCGGCCAGCACGTACAGCATCCTGTCGCCTTGCCGCCAGGTGATCAGCAGCGCCAGCAACACACCCAACCCAAGCCACAGGGTCACCCGCGTCCATGAAGCCGGGCCGTTGATCGCGGCCGCCGCGTGATGTTCCGGTGGCTCGGCATCATCGAACCCGGCCAGCTCCGCTGGTGAATATTCGCGGGTGCTGACCACCGTCCAAGTGATCGCCGCGAGCAGCACCACCGCGCCGAAGTAGAACGCATAGCGCACAGTGTCGGGCACTTCCCCGGCGGCCGCGGTGTTGGCAACGCCGAAGTGGGCCAGGATGAATGGCAGGAAGCTGGCGACGATGGCGCCCACGCCGATGAAGAAGCTCTGCATCGCGTAGCCGGCCGGACGCTGGCGTGGCGCCAGCTGGTCGCCGACAAAGGCACGGAACGGCTCCATCGATACGTTGATCGAGGCATCCAGCACCCACAGCGTGCCGGCCGCGATCCACAGCGTCGGCGAGTTCGGCATCACCAGCAGCGCCAGCGTGGTCAACACCGCACCGATCATGAAGTACGGACGACGACGACCCCAGCGGGTCCAGGTGCGGTCGGACAGGTAACCGATCACCGGTTGCACCAGCAGGCCGGTCAGCGGCGCGGCAATCCACAGCCCGGGTACCGCGTCGATGTCCGCACCCAGCGTCTCGAAGATGCGGCTGGCGTTGGCGTTCTGCAGGGCGAACCCGAACTGGATGCCGAGGAAGCCGAAACACATGTTCCAGATCTGCCAGAACGACAGCTGCGGTTTGGCGGGACGATTCATCGTGCCCCCTCTTCCATCGCCACCGGCGCCACCGTCAGCGCCTGCACCTGGGCCTGGTTGAGCACGCCCTCGCGGCCGCCCTTGCCACCGGTGTAGTGCGCGAAATGTTCAAGCGCGCTCATGTTGAAGCCCTCTTCAAGCGCAACCGTGCATTGCCCCTTTGGCACCGTGAATGTTGCCGAGGTCGAGTCCTGCACGGCCACGCTGTGCGGCAGCGTGACCGTATGCCGCTGCAACGGCTGGCCCGGGCACTGCAGCACCAGCTGCTTGACCGCAGCCGTGACGCCGGTGTTGATCGGCCCGTTCGGGTTTCGATATTGCAGGCGCAGGCGAACCTGCCCGGCCTTGGCCGAGGTGAATTGCCAGCGCTGCGCACCCTTCAGCACCTGCTGCGGACCGACGCAGACCATTGGGCTGTGCAGCGATTCCAACGCGCCTTCGCGTCGGGTCAGGCTGAGGCAATGCTGCAGCCCATCGTCGCTGATCTGCACCTGGCCATTGCTGGCGACGACGGCCCTGCCGTCCTTCCACAGAACCTGCCCGGCTTGCACCGGAACGTTCCAACCCGTGCCCCTGCGCAGGGCCTGCGGTGCCGCCGGTGTTGCGGGCGCACGCGCGTTGGCATCCGCAGTCGTGGCAGCGAAGCCTGTTGCTGCCGGGGCAGTCACCAGCTGCACCGTGGTGGTCGTGCCGCGCGTGGTGGTCCAGCCCGCCACCAGCAAGCCATCGCCCACGCTCTGCGGACGCTCCAGCACATAGCGCTTGCCAGTGACTTCCAGGCTGATGCTGCGCTGCGTGCCGAACAGTTCCGGCACCAGCGCGGCCGGCAGCTTGGGCTGCACGCGGCCATCGTCCTGCACGCCGAACACGCCTTCGACCACCATCGACAGATACCCGGCCACCGACCACAGCTGGCGTTCGGAGTTGACCACCGGGCCGCTCAGCGCGCCTTCCTCGACATGCACGGCCTGGCTGACCAGCTCGTAGTTCTCCATGTTGGAACCGGCCAGCGCGGCGCCCCGCATCAGCGAACGGATCTCGGCGGCGATGCGCGGCGCATCGTCCAGCTGCCGCGCCGCACGCAGCGAGTAGGCGCTGACAAACGGCCAGATCGCACGGTTGTGGTAGATCGGCTGCTGCGCTTCCTGCGGCCAGACCACGGGGCTGCCGGCTGGCCCCATCGGGTAAGCAGCCAGTGCACGGCGCGCGCGCTCGGGCGGCAGCACCTCGGCGAGGATGCCCAGCGACAGGCCCAGCAGATCGACCTTGGCGTACGGCACCGGGTGCGCGGCTTCGCCGATGTAGCTCATGTACTGGTCGATATCCTCGCGCCAGAAGCGCGCATCGATCTGCTGCGCCAACGCATCGGCCCACGCCTTGTAGTCGGCCGCGCGGGCGTCGCCGTGCTGGCCGGCCAGGCGTTCGGCCAGGCGCAGTGCCTGGTAGTGCAGCACGTTGGTGGACAGTGCGTAGGAATCACCGATGAAGCGCACGTCCTCGCGGGTCCAGTCCGGATAGGTCTGCTCGCGCCAGTCCAGGAACGAGGTCTCGCCACGATACAGGCCCACCTGCGCGTCGAACACCATCGCGCGGTCCTGCGCCAGCGTGCCCTTCAGCGCCTGCCAGACCTGGTCGGCAAACGCGCGATCCTCCAGCAGATGACGTGCCGCCAGGAACCACACCACGCGATCGCTGCTGATCGGCCAGCTGCCACCGGAACCGGTGTCCTGCGCCACGAACAGGCCGGGCGTGTGCCCGTCGCGCGCCACCGACAGCTTGAACTGCAGCGACTGCCGGGTGCGCTCCGGGTCCAGCCGCGCCAGCGCCAGATCGGCGGCGAAGCTGACATCGCGGGTCCACACATAGGGCCAGCGCGCGCCGGTCTGGAAGCACTCGCACGGCACCGGTCGGCCTTCGTCGAACGCGGGATCGCGAATCGCGTCCACGCGGTCCTGGTCCATCTCCTGCTGGGCCAGCGCGAACAACGCGTCGAACATCGCGCTGCCGGTCTGGCTGCGCATCGGTGCGGGTGCGATCTGCACTGCGCCCTTCGGCGCATGCAGCACGAAGCTGCCGTTGGCAGCGGCTTCGGCGCGCGCATGGCGGCCGTCGAATTGCAGGTCGGCCGCCTGCGCGGTCGATCCCAGCGCTGCCCCCAGGGCAGCGGTCAGGCAAATGATCTTCAGCATCGAAGCGGCGGACCGGCTTGCGCCCGTCGGCCTCCCTCCCTCTCTGCACGCGTTGTAGGTCCGCACCGTCGTTGCCGACGGGCGGGCGCGGCCCCTCCCTCAAGGTGCCTTGGCCCCATGGTAGACGCGGGGCTGTCGGCTGCGTCCAGCTGCATACGTATTCATGGCGCCACGCGGTAGCGCGCCTGCTGCGCTGGCTTATGGTCCGGGTCTGCCAACGGCGCCTTGGGAGGGGAAATGCCGATGTCACACACGGTTGTACGCGCGCTGTTCGCGCACATGTTCGGCCTGGCCCTGTTGGGCGTGGCCACGCTGGCGCAGGCCGCGCCACAGGTCGCCAGCGTCGAATCACCCGGCAAGGTGCTCAAGGTCAGCCTCGTGCTGGACGGCGGCACCGCCCGCTACCGCGTCGAGCGTTTCGGCGAACCCGTGGTGGAGGATTCCAAGCTCGGCTTCGCCCTGCGCGACGGCCGCCTGGACCGCGATTTCGCCCTGCTTGGCCAGCAGCGGCGCAGCGTCGACGACCGCTGGGAGCAGCCGTGGGGCGAGCGCCGGCTCACCCGCAACCACTTCAACGAGCTGACCGTGCAGCTGGCCGAAACCACCGGCAGCAAGCGTCGGCTGGATGTGGTGTTCCGCGCCTACGACGATGGCCTGGGCTTCCGCTATGTGTTCCCCGAACAGCCGAACCTGCACGAGGCGATCATCGATGACGAACTGACCGAGTTCGCCATCGCGCCTGAATCCACCGCCTGGTGGATCCCCGCCGGCGAGCCGATCCACTACGAATATCTGTACCAGCGCACGCCGCTGCGCGAGGTGCCGCTGGTGCATACGCCGATGACCGTGCGCAGCCGCGATGGCCTGCATGTGGCCATTCACGAGGCCGCTCTGGTGGACTACGCCGGCATGTGGCTGCGGCGCACCGAGGGACAACGCCTGCGCGCGCAGCTGTCACCCTCGGCCGAAGGCTGGAAGGTGCGTCGTGCCCTGCCCTTCGCCACGCCCTGGCGCACGCTGCAGATCGCCGACCGCGCCGGTGGCCTGGTCGAATCGGACCTGATCCTCAACCTCAACGAGCCCAATGCGCTGGGCGATGTGAGCTGGGTGAAGCCGGCCAAGTACGTGGGCGTGTGGTGGTCGATGCACCTGGACAACGAGAGCTGGGCCACGGGGCCGAAGCACGCGGCCACCACCGCCAGGACGAAGAAGGTGATCGACTTCGCCGCCGCGCATGGCTTCCGCGGCGTGCTGGTGGAGGGCTGGAATCCGGGCTGGGACGGCATGTGGGTGGGCAACGGCTACGACTTCGATTTCACCCGGGCCACGCCTGATTTCGACATCGAGGCGCTGTCGGCATATGGCCTGAAAAAGGGTGTGCACCTGATCGGCCACCATGAAACCGGCTGCGCCATCGAGCACTACGAGGATCAATTGGGCGCCGCGCTGGACCTGTACGCACGGCTGGGCGTGGACCAGTTCAAGACCGGCTACGTCTGCGACGATGGCCAGGTCGACCGCCGCAATCCCACGGGGGGCCCGCTGTGGCGCGAGTGGCACGACGGGCAGTTCATGGCCCGCCATCACCTGAAGGTGGTGCAGGAGGCTGCGCGCCGGCACCTGTCGGTGAACCCGCATGAGCCGATCAAGGACACCGGCCTGCGCCGCACCTACCCCAACTGGATCTCGCGCGAAGGCGCGCGCGGCATGGAGTACAACGCCTGGGGCCAGCCGCCGAACCCGCCGGAGCACGAGGTCAACCTGGTGTTCACCCGCATGCTGGCCGGGCCGATGGATTACACCCCCGGCATCCTCAGCCTGAAGGGCCGCCACGGCCAGGCCATCCCCAGCACGCTGGCCCGCCAGCTGGCGCTGTACGTGGTGCTGTACAGCCCGATCCAGATGGCCGCCGACCTGCCCGAGCACTACCTGCAGCACCGCGAGGCATTCCGCTTCATCGAGGACGTGGCGGTGGACTGGGAGCAGAGCCGCGTGCTCGATGGCGAAGTGGGCGACTACGTGACGATCGTGCGCCGCGACCGCAACAGCCGTGACTGGTTCCTTGGCAGCATCACCGACGAACACGGCCGCGTGCTGCCGGTATCGCTGGGCTTCCTGGAGCCAGGCGTGCGCTATCGCGCCGAGATCTACCGCGATGGCGAAGGCGCTGATTTCCGCAGCAATCCGTTCGCGTTCGCGCGCGAAACCCGCGAGGTGACCAGCGCCGATGCACTGACGCTGGTGCTGGCACCGGGCGGTGGGCAGGCCATTCGCTTCACGCCGCTGTGAATGCCCCGGTAGTGCCGGCCGCTGGCCGGCACCACCGCAAGCAGGATCTGAAAGCGATTACACCCCTGCAAACGCCATTGAATACGTATGCAGGGTGATTCCCGCGAAGAATGCGCTGCCTACCATAGCGGCGACGACAGCGGCCACCGCGTCGCACGTTCACGGCACCGCCGGGACGTTCACGAATCGATCTGCAACATTGCCTGGGAGGGGAAAATGTTGAACCACAAGCGCAGTGCGCTGAGTCTCGCGCTGGCCGTTGTGCTGGCGCCGACGCTGGCGTCGGCACAGTCCACGCAGAGCACCACCACGCCGGCCGGCACCGCCGCCACCAACCTGGATACGGTGCAGGTCACCGGTATCCGCCGCGGCATCGAGAGCGCGATCGCGGTCAAACAGGACGCCACCTCGGTGGTCGAGGCGATTTCCGCCGAAGACATCGGCAAGCTGCCCGACGTCAGCATCGCCGAATCCATCTCGCGCCTGCCCGGCCTGGCCGCCCAGCGCGTGGCCGGCCGTGCGCAGGTGATCAGCGTGCGCGGCCTGTCACCGGACTTCGCCACCACCCTGCTCAATGGCCGTGAAGTGGTCAGCACCGGCGACAACCGCGGTGTCGAGTTCGACCAGTACCCGTCCGAGCTGGTCAACGGCGTGACCGTCTACAAGACCCCGGACGCGGCGCTGGTCGGCCAGGGCCTGTCGGGCACCATCGACATGCAGACCGCGCGCCCGCTCAGCTTCGGCGAGCGCGTGATCGCGGTCAGCGGCCGCTACCAGAAGAGTTCGCTGGGCCGCGCCGCCAACGTCGATCCGTACGGCAACCGCTTCAGCGCCAGCTACATCGACCAGTTCTTCGACAACACCCTGGGCATCGCCATCGGCTACGCGCACAGCGACATGCCGATCCAGGAGAACCAGGTCGGCCTGTACGAGCCCTGGACCACCGAACACACCGACAAGGGCGAGCGTCGCGGAATCGCGCCAGGCACCTACTTCACCGACGGCATCAAGGCACTGCGCCGTACCGGCAACAACAAGCGCGACGGCGTGATGGCGACGATCCAGTTCCGCCCGAACAACAGCTGGACCAGCACCTTCGATGCGTTCCACACTGAAGCCGAGCAGATCGACACCGCCAACCAGTTCGAACTGAGCCTTAGTGGCAATGGCGAAGACGGCAACAATCCCAACGCGATCCTGCCTGTGTTCAGCAATGTCGGCCGCAATGCCGATGGCAGCTTCACCGGTGGCACGATCAGCAATGCGTACCCGCTGGTGCGCGGCATGTACAACAAGCGCAAGGACAAGATCGATGCGTTCGGCTGGAACAACGAGTTCAACGTCGGTGGCGTGAAGCTGGTCGCCGACCTGAACTACTCCAAGGCGACCCGCCGTGAGATCAACCTGGAAAACAACCTGCAGCTGGTGCCGCGCCCGCAGTTCGACACGATCGGCCTGGTGGTGAACAACAACAGCTTCTCGCAGATCACGCCGGGGCGTGACTACTCCAATCCGGACAGCCTGTTCCTGACCAACACGATCTATGGTTCCGGCTACGGCAAGGTGCCGGAGGTCGAAGACCGCTTGAAGGGCGCCAAGCTGGCGGCGACGTTGCCGGTTCCCGAGGCCATGTCCAGCTGGTTCTCGGATGTGGACGTGGGCGTGAACTATGCCGACCGTCGCAAGCAGAAGGCCCAGGCCGAAGGCAACATCCTGCTCGGTGCCCAAGGCGAATCCACCATCGCCCCGGACCTGCAGTACCGCCCGGTCAACCTCGGTTTCGCCGGCATCGGCTACATCCCCTCGTGGAACGTGCCGGCAGCCGTGGGTCGCTACATGACCTTCAACCCGGTCGACAACCTGGACTACCTGATTCCCAAGTCGTGGACGGTCGAGGAGAAGATCACCACCGCGTGGGCACGCCTGAACATCAACACCGACATCGGCGTGGTCGGCGTGCGCGGCAACATCGGCGTGCAGATGCAGCACACCGACCAGAGCTCGGATTCACGCTACTGGGACAGCTCGCAGCCGGCGGGCAGCAACATCCAGCCCTTCTCTGCCGGCAAGACCTACAAGGATTGGCTGCCGAGCTTGAACCTGGTGTTCATGTTCCCGCACCAGCAGACGCTGCGCTTCGCCGCCGCCAAGCAGGTCGCGCGCCCGCGCGTGGACCAGATGCGTGCCGGCCTGGAATTCGGCGTGGACACCAACAACGGCCGCCCCGGCGGCAGTGGCGGCAACCCTTTGCTGGACCCGTGGCGCGCCACCGCACTGGACCTGTCCTATGAGAAGTACTTCGGCGAGAAGGCCTACGTGGCTGCGGCCATCTTCTACAAGGACCTGAAGAGCTACGTCTACACGCAGTCGGTGGACAACTACGACTTCAGCGGCCTGCTGGGCAACTACGTGCCGCCGCCGGGCATGACCGCGCCGGTGCTGACCACCGGCACCTTCTCCACGCCGCAGAACGGCAAGGGCGGCACGTTGAAGGGGCTGGAGCTGACCGGGTCGTTCCCGCTGGAGATGCTGACCGACAGCCTGCGCGGCTTCGGCGTGCAGGCCAGCGCGACCTTCAACAAGAGCGACATCACCATCCTGGATCCGGAAAGCGCCTCCAGCGTGGGCACCGACCCGATCAGCCTGCCGGGCCTGTCCAAGCGCGTCTACAACTTCACCGCCTACTACGAACGCAGTGGCTTTGAAGCACGCGTGAGCCAGCGTCGCCGCTCGGACTTCATCGGTGAGATCGGCAACTTCAACGGCAACCGCACACTGCGTTACGTAGTGGGCGAGAACGTGACCGATGCGCAGATCAGCTACACCTTCAGCGACAGCAGCAGCCTGCGCGGGCTGACCCTGCTGCTGCAGGGCAGCAACCTGACCAACGAGCCGTACCGCACCTACGCCGGCAGCAAGGACCGCCCGCTGGAGTACATCGAGTGGGGCCGCACCTACATGCTGGGCGTGAACTACAAGTTCTGACCACGACCGGGTAGTGCCGGCCGCTGGCCGGCAACAGAAAACAGGGAGCAGGACCGGAAAACCCGCTGCGCAGGCAGCGGGTTTTCTTTTGCGCGAATGCCCATCCACGCAGAGCGTGGATCTACCTAGGGACACCCCAACCAGTAGATCCACGCCATGCGTGGATGCCCTTCACCGCAATCCCACCCACAAAAAAGGGACGGGGCGCTTCGGCCCCGTCCCCGCAAGTACCGCCACCGGAGAAAACGGTCAGCTGCGTCGGGCGCAATACACCGCACGCGGCGGCAGCTGGAGTTCATTGCCCTGCACCGTGCCCGCATCCGGGCCCGGTACCGCCACCTGCTGCCAGTTGCCCGGCGGCAGCGGATGGCTCACCGCCTCGGCCGACAGGTTGAAAGCCAGCAGGAGGGTTTCATCTGCAAGCATACGCTCGAAAAGCAGCACTGGCTCGGCGCTTTCGATGAACCGGATGCTGCCATGCAGGAGCGCCGGCTGGCTACGCCGCCAGGCCAGGAAGGCGCGGAACGCCGCCAGGACCGAGTGCGGGTCGCCCTCCTGCACGGCCACCGCCGCCGCCCGGTGCTCGGCCGGGATCGGCAGCCAGGGCGTGCCGGAGGTAAAGCCAGCCAGCGGAGCGTCGGTCCACGGCAGCGGGGTGCGGCAACCGTCGCGGCCCTTGAAATTCGGCCAGAAGGTGATGCCATACGGGTCCTGCAGCGCCTCGAACGGCACCTCGGCCTCGGCCAGGCCCAGCTCCTCGCCCTGGTACAGGCACACCGAGCCGCGCAGCGAGCACAGCATCGCCACCAGCATCCGCGCCAGGCGCGGATCGGCCGGATAGCCGCCCCAGCGGCTGACCGCGCGTTCCACATCGTGATTCGAAACCGCCCAGCACGGCCAGCCTTCGGTCATCGCCGCTTCCAGCCGGGAGACCGTGTCGCGGATGTAGGCCGCGCTGTAGTCGTCCACCAGCAGCTCGAAGCTGTAGCCCATGTGCAGGCGGCCGTCCTGGGTGTACTCGGCGGTGGTGGCCAGCGAGTCTTCCGACGAGATCTCGCCCAGGCTCACCGCGCCCGGATACTCATCCAGCAGCGCGCGCAGCTGCTCCAGGAATGGCAGGTTCTCCGGTTGGGTGTTGTTGTAGAAGTGGTACTGGTAGGCGTACGGGTTGTCCGGACTGAAGCCGCGGCCCACGCGCTTGTCCGCCGGCTTGGGCGGGTTATCGCGCAGCTGCGCGTCGTGGAAGCAGAAGTTGATCGCATCCAGGCGGAAGCCGTCCACGCCGCGGTCCAGCCAGAACCGCACATTGTCCAGGGTGGCCTGCTGCACGTCCGGGTTGTGGAAGTTCAGGTCCGGCTGGTCGACCAGGAAGTTGTGCAGGTAGTACTGCTCACGGCGCGGTTCCCACTGCCAGGCGCCGCCGCCGAACAGCGACAGCCAGTTGTTGGGCGGGGTGCCGTCCTCGCGCGGGTCGGCCCAGACGTACCAGTCGGCCTTCGGATTACTGCGGTCCTGGCGGCTCTCGCGGAACCAGGCGTGCTCGATCGAGGTATGGCTCAACACCTGGTCGATCATCACCTTCAGGCCCAGGTCGTGCGCCTTGGCCAGTAGACGGTCGAAGTCGTCCAGGCTGCCGAACAGCGGGTCGACGTCGCGATAGTCGGCGATGTCGTAGCCGAAGTCGGCCATCGGCGACTTGAAGAACGGCGAGATCCAGATCGCGTCCACGCCCAGCGCGGCAATATGGTCCAGGCGCTGGATGATGCCCGGCAGGTCGCCCACGCCATCGCCGTTGGCATCGAGGTAGCTGCGCGGGTAGATCTGGTAGATGACGGCTCCGCGCCACCATGGATAGTGCGACATCGACAGCCCCCCTCCGGGCATGCGGGACCCGCCAGAAGCGGGCCGAAATCCTGTCCGGCAAGCTTAGCGGCGGCCTCGCGGGCATGGCGCAACCTGCATACGTATTCACGCAGGCGGCAGCGTTTGCGGGGCCGGGAACGCCGGCCAGCCCCGTTTGCGCCCGAATTCACGGCCAGCGCCTATAATCGGTGGTGAGCCTGAAAGCCTGATCGCATGACCATCACCGAAGACACCCGTCCCGCCCTGGGCCTGCCCCAGATCCAGTCGCTTGCCGCGGCCGACATGGCCGCCGTCGACGCCCTGATCCGGCGCCGCCTGTCCTCGGACGTCGTGCTGATCAACCAGATCGCCGACCACATCATTTCCGCCGGCGGCAAGCGCCTGCGCCCGATGCTGGTGATGCTGGCGGGTCACGCGGTCGGCCAGGCCGGTCCGGAGCACCACCAGCTGGCGGCGATCATCGAGTTCATCCATACCTCCACCCTGCTGCACGATGACGTGGTGGACGAATCCAGCCTGCGCCGTGGCCGCAGCACCGCCAACGCGCTGTGGGGCAACGCGCCCAGCGTGCTGGTCGGCGACTTCCTGTACTCGCGCAGCTTCCAGCTGATGGTCGAGCTGGAGCGCATGTCGGTGATGCAGATCCTGGCCGATGCCACCAACCGCATCGCCGAGGGTGAAGTGCTGCAGCTGCTGCACGTGCACAACCCGGATACCGACGAAGCCGCCTACCTGCGCGTGATCGAGCGCAAGACCGCGGTGCTGTTCGCCGCCGGCACCCGCTTGGGTGCGCTGGCCAGCGGCGTGGACGAAGCCACCCAGCAGGCCTTGTTCGACTACGGCATGCACCTGGGCTACGCGTTCCAGATAGCCGACGACGTGCTGGACTACTCGGCCAATGCCGAGGAACTGGGCAAGAATCTGGGCGACGACCTCGCCGAGGGCAAGGCCACGCTGCCGCTGATCCACGCGATGGCCCACTCCGACGACGCCACCCGCGAGCGCCTGCGCACCATCGTGCAGGACGGCGACGCTTCGGCGATGCCGGAAGTGCTGGCCGCGATCCGTGCTACCGGCGGCCTGGAGTACAGCCGCGCGCGTGCCGAGGAATATGCCGAAGCCGCCGAGCGTGCGCTCGATGGTCTGGGCGACAACGACGCCGTCGCCGCCCTGCGCGGCCTGGCGCGTTACGCGGTGCAGCGCTCGCATTGATCGGTTGAGGTGTGCCGACCAACGGTCGGCACGGAAACGCTCGCATTGACCGCATCCGGTAGTGCCGGCCGCTGCGCGGATCAACGTTTCTCGAAGCGCTCCTCGAAGAACTCATCCAGCGCCTTCCACGCGCGCTTGGCCGCCCGCTCGTTGTACTGGCACCCCGGCGGGCTGTTGGCATCGCGCTCGGCGAAGCAGTGCACCGCCCCGCTGTAGTTGGTGAACTCCCAGTCGACCTTGGCCGCGTTCATTTCCCTCTGGAAACCGGCGATATCCTCGGCGGTCACGCTCCTGTCGTCGGCACCGTTGAGCACCAGCACCGACGGGTGACTGCCACCGGCCTGCGCCGGCAGCGGTGAACCCAGCCCGCCGTGCAGGCTGACCACACCGGCCAACGGCGCACCTGCACGGGCCAGCTCCAGCACCGTGGTGCCGCCAAAGCAGAAGCCCACCGCACCGATCCGGCTGGCATCGAGCGGCACCTTGCCGGCCTGCGCCTTGAGCACGTTCACCGCTTCCAGCGCACGTGCCCGCAGCAACGGCCGGTCGTTGCGCAGCTTGGTCGCCACCGGCCCGGCCTCGGCATCGGTCTTCGGCCGCACGCCCTTGCCGTACACATCGGCCACCAGCACCACGTAATCATCGCCCGCCAGCTGCTTGGCCTTCTCGATGGCCGACTCGTTCACACCCTTCCAGTTCGGCACCATCACCAGCCCCGGACGCTTGTCGTTGTCGCCATCGTCATAGACCAGCACGCCACCGAAGGTCGTGCCCTGGTGTTTCCACTCCACCGGCTGGGTCTTCATCGCCGCCCACGCCGGCATCGCCGCCAGCCCCAGCATCACCGCCAGACCGCATCGCCAACGATTCATGCGCCTGCTCCGCAAGAAAAAAGGGGACGGAGGGGATTAAGCCGTATTCGCCCCTCCCGCGTCGCATTCTGCATTGGCGACGTGACGCAGGTGTGGTTGGATACGACTTAATCCCCTCCGTCCCCTTTTTCGCATGAACCTTGTTGACCGTTTTCTGTCTGGCCTGATCCCACGCCTGCCTGCCGACGATGCCCCACAATGGGCTCACGTCCAGGGCGCCAGCGCAGAAGACCTGCAGCGTCTGCGCGCGCAGTGGCCACAGGTCCCTGACAGCCTGCTCACGCTGCTGTCCCAGGTGGATGGCACCCATTTCCGCGAATACCCCGGCGGCGAGGTCTGCGTGCTGATGCTGGGATCGGACGTGGAGGACGGCGGCTACCCGTACTACCTGCGCTCGGTGGCGCAGATCTTCGAGGACCAGCAGCAGTGGGACGACAGCATTCGTTCCATCTACGAGGAATGGCTGGATGACGAGCCGGAGATCCTCGGCGATGGCATCGACGCCGATCTGCCGATGAACCGCCGCCTGTGCTTCTCGCACTGCATGAACAACGGTGGCACATCAATGCTGTATCTGGATTTCGATCCCGCACCGGGCGGCAGCGTGGGCCAGGTGGTGCGTTATCTGCACGATCCGGACAGCTATGCGGTCATCGCGCCTAGCTTCGATGCGTACCTGCAGCAGCTGATCGACGGCGGCTACGCGTTCATCGACGAGGATCAATGAAGGCAGCCGAGCGTGGGCTCGGCTCTACAGTAGATCCACGCCATGCGTGGATACGGTACCCCGGGTTGCCGGCCAGCGACCGGCTCTACCCGATGCCCAACCCCGGAATCGCGCTGATGCTGTCCGGATCGAATCCGGCCAGTTCGGCGAAATGACGGCCACGCGCCACGTAATCGCGGTAGGCACCAAAACTGGGCGCACCCGGCGACAGCAGCACCACCCCGCCCTGCGCACCCAGCGCGGCACGCGCCAGCGCCATTGCCTCCGGCAGATCAGCGGCGGCGTGCAGGCCGAAGCGGCCGGCATCGGCCAGCGGCTGCAGCATGGCGTGGATGCGCGGGCCGTTGCTGCCCATGGTCACGATCTCCACCGGCGGCACGTCGTGCGCCATGTGCTGCATGAAATCGGTCCAGTCCAGGCCGCGGTCATGCCCGCCCACCAGCAGCGCGATGCGCTGGCCGGCAAAGCACTCCAGCGCGGCCAGGCTGGCATGCGGCGTGGTGCTGATCGAATCGTTGACGTAGGTCAGGCCATCGGCCACGCCGATGCGCTGCAGGCGGTTCGGCAGCGGACGGAAATCCTGCACTGCCGGTGCCAGCGTCACCGCATCCAGGCCCAGTGCTTCCAGTGCAGCCAGCACCGCGCACAGATTGCCGCGGTTGTGACGGCCCGGCAGCGGCGTGTTGCGGGTATCGAATACGGGCTGCTCGCCGCGATGCACGATGTCACCGCGCATATGCCAGCCCTGCGGCTGGTTGAACCAGACCACCTCGCTGTCAGGCAACGACAGCGCGGCCAAGTGTGGATCGGCCGCGTTGAGCACGGCAATGCGCGGCGCAGCTTCGGTCACCAGCCGCAGTTTGTCTTCGATGTATCGCTGTTCGCTGCCGTGCCAGTCCAGGTGTTCGGGGAACAGGTTCAGCACCACCGCCACCTGCGGGTGGGCGCCACTGCGCGCCACTTCCCCGGTCTGGTAACTGGACAGTTCCACCGCCCAGTACTCGGGCGCGGGCTGCGGGTCCAGCACTTCCAGCAGCGGCAGGCCGATGTTGCCGACCAGGCCGGTACAGTGGCCGGCGGCACGCAGCAGGTGCGCGACCAGCGCGGTGGTGGTGCTCTTGCCCTTGGTACCGGTCACGCACACGGTGTCGTGCACGATGCCATCGTCGGCCGCGTGTTCGGCGAACCACAGCGCGGTGCCACCAATGAAGCGGGTGCCCTGCCCTTCCGCCGCCAGCGCGATTGGCTGGTAGGGGCTGATGCCGGGAGACTTGATCACCACGTCAAACGCGGCCAGCGCTTCAGCGGAAGGCTCGCCACGCACGTCCAGGGCGCCCTGTGTTTCAACGCGTGCGGCCTCGACTTCGGCCGCCGGGCAGAACAGGCTCAGCGGCAGCGTGGGCAGGCGCTCTCGCAGTACCGCAAACGCGGCGCGGCCCTCACGACCCCAGCCCCACAGCGCAACGCGCTTTCCTTCAAGCTTCGAAATCTTCACGCACCCGTTCCCACAGCGCAGCCGGAACCCGGTGCTCGCCCTGCAGCTGCAGCAGCGGTGCCAGTTCCAGTTCGGCGGCATCCAGCTGCGGCTGGATCTCGTTGCAGAAGCGCTTCACCAGCACGTCTTCCTTCCACTCCGGGCGCTGCGCCAGGGTCGCCATCGCCGCACGCGATTCGCGGCCTTCGCCCACGCATTCGAACGGCTTGTGGTCCTGGAATTCCAGCAGCGCATCGAAGCCACCGGCCTGCTCGACATCATCCAGCAGGTTGCGGCCGAAGATGCGCACCAGGCGCGTCTTGGGCATGAACGGGGCCAGCGCCAGGAAAACGAAGTGGCACTTCGGGCAGACGCCGCACCAGCGGTTCACCGGGCGCTCGCCGAGGATGTGGAAGTTGCGGTTGCAGCTGGAGAAATGCGCGTCGTAGAAGTCACTCTTGGCGAACTGGCGGGCCACCGCCAGCTCGGACATCGGGCGCAGCAGCGAGTAGTACTGCAGGTCCGCCGCCACGTACTTCTGCACATGGCTGCCGAACGCCTGCTCGCAGGCCCAGCCCTTGGACCACTGATGATTCACTTCGCCGGTGCCTGGAATCTGGCTGCCGTAGCTGGCCGAGCGCTCGTTGGAGAACACCACCTGGTCCACGCCGTGCAGCAACGCGGCCAGCACCATGATCGCCGAGTTCACCACCGTCACCGGGATATGGCCGTTCCATGCGCCCTGGCGATTCAACTCGAACAGTTCAGGTGCCAGCGTGCGGCCCAGGTTCAATGTCGGCAGGCCGGTGCGCTCGGCGCACGCACGGATCAGCTGCGAGCCACCGATCCAGGTCACGGTCTCGTCCACGCCGGCACGGCGCAGCGCTTCGATGCTGACCAGCGAATCCTTGCCGCCGCCGATGGCCACCAGCGCGTGCGGCTGCAGGCCCAGCGACGGCGCCTGCACGGCCTCGCCCTGCACCGGCAACCGGAAGCGGCCGCGCAGGTTCAGGCCATTGCGGTAGGCGAATTCGCCCAGGCCGTTGAGGTAAATGGTCTCCACCAGTGCGGCGGTATCGGCATCGATGCTGTAGCTGTCGATGCTGACCGTCTCCGGCACGCCCGCCTTGTAGTAGCTGACACCGGCGATGAGGTGCAGCAGCTGCAGCGCGCGCTGCACGGCGGCGGTACGCGCCTCGTCCAGCACGAACGGGGCGCCGGGCACGGTGATGGTCTCCACCATCTCCGGGCCGTCATCAAAGGCATAGACCAGCCTGGCCACGCCGGTCTCCGCGGCGAATTCGCAGCGGACGAAGCGGAAGCGGGAAATCTGGTGTTTGTCGAAAGCAGTCATGGTGTATCCGTTCAGGCACGGGCCCGCGCGAGGGCGCGGGGCGTGTCGGTGGGCGGGTGCAGGGCGGCGATCATTCGATCACGTCTTCGCGCGGCAGCATCCGCTGGTTGTAGGTGTTGGCCATCGAATAGCCGTAGGCGCCGGCATCGGCGATCAGCATCACGTCGTCCGGCGCGGTCGACACCGGCAGCTTGCGGCGCTTGCCGAACACGTCGCTGGACTCGCAGATCGGGCCGACCACATCGAATGCGGCCTCAGCGTAGCCACCCTGGCGGCTGAGGTTCTCGATGTCGTGCCAGGCGTCGTACAGGGCCGGGCGCATCAATGCATTCATGCCGGCATCCAGGCCGACGCGGCGCACGCCGTCCTTTTCCACCACCTGGGTGGCGTGGGTCAGCAGCACGCCGGATTCGGCTACCAGGTAGCGGCCCGGCTCGATCGCCAGGCGGAACGCCGGATGCAGCGCCTTGACCTCGGCCAGGCCCTCGGCCCAGGCATCCAGGTCGAACGGCTCGTCCTCGGCGGAATACGGAATCGGCAGGCCGCCGCCGATGTCGATGGTCTGCACGCTGCCGATGCGGCGGGCGAAACCGGCCAGCTCATCGCACATCAGGCGCCAGTGCTGCGCGGTCTCCACACCGCTGCCCAGGTGCGCGTGCAGACCGACCACGCGGCTGCCCAGATCAGTGGCCGCGCGCACGAACTCATCGACACGGGCGATCGGCAGGCCGAACTTGGACTCCTTGCCACCGGTACGGACCTTGGCGTGGTGGCCTTCGCCACGGCCCAGGTCGACGCGCAGCCACAGCTCGCGGTTGCGGAACAGGTCCGGCCAGCGCTGCAGTGCCTCGACGTTGTCGACCGTCACGGTCACGCCCAGCGCGAATGCGGCTTCGTACTCGCTGCGCGGGCAGAAGCTGGGAGTGAACAGCACGCGCTTGGGCGACAGTTCCGGCAGGTGCTGGAACACATGCTTCAGTTCGCCATGCGACACGCACTCCAGGCCGAAGCCTTCGGCTTCCAGCAGCTGCAGGATGGCGGGGTGGCTGTTGGCCTTGATCGCGTAGTAGCGCTGGTCGATCGGCTTGATCGCGGCCAGCGCGCGGGCGCGGGCGCGCACGGTCGGCAGGTGGTAGACGTAGCGCGGCGTACCGGCATCGGCCAGCTGCAGCAGGTGCGCACGCTGGCCCCGCCACCACGGCGTGCCACGCGGGCGCACGGTGCCGGCGATCTCGCGCCAGCGCGGGCCGAATACTTCGGTCTCTTCCACCGGCATCGCGCCGCTGTCGATCAGCTCGGCGTGCAGCACCGGCAGCAGGCCATCGGCATCGGCCTCGTCGATGACGAAGGTCAGGTTCAGGTCATTGGACGACTGCGAGATCATGTGCACGCGCTCGCGGCCGAAGGTGGCCCACACGTCCGACAGCTTGTGCAGCAGCGAACGCATGCCACGGCCCACCAGGGTGATCGCCGCACACGGCACGATCACCTTCACCTTGCAGATCTGCGACAGGTCGGCCGACAGCGCGGCCAGCACATCGGTATTGACCAGGTTCTCGGACGGATCCAGCGACACGGTGACGTTGGTTTCGGCCGAACCGATCAGGTCCACCGACAGGCCGTGCTTCTTGAACAGATTGAACACATCGGCCAGGAAGCCGACCTGCTGCCACATGCCGATGCCTTCCATCGACACCAGCACGATGCCGTTGCGGCGGCTGATCGCCTTCACCCCTGGTACCGGCGCGGCGCTGCCATCGATGCTGGTGCCCGGCAGTTCCGGGCGCTCGGTATCGAGGATGGCCATCGGTACGCCGGCATCGCGGCACGGCTTGATCGAGCGCGGGTGCAGCACCTTGGCGCCGGTGGTGGCGATTTCCTGCGCCTCGTAATAGTCCAGGCGGGTCAGCAGGCGCGCGTCCGGCACATCCTTCGGATTGGCGCTGAACATGCCCGGCACATCGGTCCAGATCTCCACCCGGCTGGCACCCAGCAACGCGCCGAAGTACGCCGCCGAGGTATCCGAGCCACCGCGGCCGAGGATGGCGGTACCGCCATCGGCGTGCCGCGAGATGAAGCCCTGGGTGATCAGCAGGCGGGTCGGCTGCGCACGGAAGCGCTGCATCCATTCCGCGTCGGCACGCCACTGGCAGTTCACCGACAGGCGCTGCGACCAGTCGCTCTGGTTCGGCTGCGGCGGCATCGCGTCCAGCCACTGGCGGGCATCCATCCAGCCCATGTCCAGGCCCGACGCGCGCAGGTAGGCCGCACCCAGGGTGGAGGACAGCAGCTCGCCCTGGCCCAGCACTTCGGCCTGCCAGTCGAGCGGACGGGTGGCTGCACGCGCGTCGTCGAGCAGGCCCTGCAGCGCGGCGAGGCGATCGGCCAGCACCTCGCGCCCCAGGCCCAGCTCGGCCAGGAAGCCTTCATGGCGTTCGACCAGCGCCGCCACGCGGTCCCGGCTGTCGGGCGCGCCATCGGCGATCGCGGTCAGTTCGTTGGTGACCCCGGACAGCGCCGACACCACCACCAGCACGCGCGAGCCGGTCTCTTCCGCGCGTTTTTTCGCCAGCTTCCCGATCGTGTCCCAGCGGTGACGACGCGACACCGAGGTGCCGCCGAACTTCAGTACGATCCAACGATCGACAAGGGGGGAAGCTGACATGGATTGGCTATGTAGAATGTGGGGAAGCCGCCCTCGGGGGCGGAACCTTTGATTCTAAGCGCAATATCCCCGTAGATGGCCGTCTTCCGTTACCTGCAGCTCGATGTCTTCGCCCCCCGCCCCGGCACCGGCAACCCGCTGGGCGTCATCCTGGACGCCGACGGGCTCTCCAGCAGCCAGATGCAGGCCCTGGCCGCCTGGCTGAACCTGTCCGAGACGGTGTTCTTCCTGCGCCCCAGCACGCCGGGCGCCGACTACCACATCCGCATCTTCACCCCGACCCGCGAGCTGGCCTTCGCCGGCCACCCCAGCGTCGGCGCCGCCTGGGCGGCGGTGACCTGCGGCCTAGCGCAACCGCACGACGGTTCCCTGCTGCAGCAATGCGCGGCGGGGTTGCTGCCGGTACGGGTGAGCGGCCCGGCCGAGGCACTGCAGATCCAGCTGGCCAGCCCACCGGCGCGGCAACTGGACACAGCGGCCGACGGGGCGCCCGAAGCGCTGCTGCCGCTGGCCGACAGCGGGCACGCGCCCGAACTGTGGGACAACGGCGCACGCTGGTGGCTGTTGCCGCTGCGCGACGCCGCCGCAGTACGCAACCTTGTGCCGGACATGGCCACGCTGGCCGACTGGAGCCTCGCCAGCGACGCGACCGGTGTGGCCGTGTTCGCCGACGAGGCCGGCGACGACCACACCCGAGTGGTGCGCGCCTTCTGCCCGGCTGATGCAGCCGCCGTGCCCGAGGATCCAGTGACCGGCAGCGCCAATGCGCTGATCGGTGCCTGGCTGCGCCAGCGCGATGCCCTGCCCGGCCGCGAGGGCCGCTACGTGGCCAGCCAGGGCCGCGAAGTCGGCCGCGATGGTCGCGTACAGGTCGAGGTTGATGCGCAGGGCACGGTGTGGATCGGCGGCCAGGTGCAGTGCGTGATCGATGGCAGCATCCGCTGGTAGCCCACGGAAGAAAGGGGACGGAGGGAATTAAGTCGCTTATGGCACATGGGGCAAAAGCGACTTAATTCCCTCCGTCCCCTTTTTGGTGCCCCGCGCTACGCTATGCGGCCTGTTTACTGGAGTGCCGCCTGATGTCCACCCGCCGTTTCCTGCAGCTGGACGTGTTCTCCCCGCGCGCCGGCGCTGGCAATCCGCTGGCCGTGGTACTCGATGCCGAGGGCCTGGACGACGCCAGCATGCAGGCCATCGCGCGCTGGACGCGCCTGCCCGAAACCACCTTCGTGTTCCCGCCGCAGGTGCCGGGCGCCAGCTATCGATTGCGCATGTTCAGCCCGCAGAAGGAAGTACCGTTCGCCGGCCACCCCAGCGTCGGTACCGCGCACGCGGTGCTGCAGGCGGGCCTGGCCGCAGCGGTCGACGGCGTGCTGGTGCAGGACGGCATTGCCGGCGCGCTGCCGCTGCGCGTCAGCGGTGAGGGTACGCAGCAGCGCATCGCCATCCGCACCCCGCGCGCGCAGCTGGCCGAGACTGCCGAGGCGACCGATCCTCGCCTGCAGGCCGCGCTGAAGGACTGGCCGCTGGGCACACTGCCGCCGGCACGCATGCAGGGTGGCCGCAGCTGGTGGGTGGTGCAGGTGGCCGATGAGGCCGCATTGCGCGCGCTGCAGCCGGACTGGGATGCGGTGGCCGCACTGGCTGAATCCACCGACAGCATGGGCGTGTTCGCCTATGCCTTCAGCGATGGCAGCGAGGGTTTCGACCTGGCCGTACGTGCCTTCGTCGGCAATGGACGCCGCTTCGAGGACGCCGCCTCGGGTGCGGCCAATGCGGTGCTGGCCGCGTGGCTGGACCTGCGTGACGCGCTGCCGCGTGGACGGACGCCGTTTGAAGTCAGCCAGGGCCGCGAAGTCGGCCATGACGCGCGCCTGACCCTGCTGGTCGACCATGACGGCGAGGTGTGGTCGGGCGGCCAGGTGCAGACGGTGATCAGCGGCACCATTGATTGGTAAACACCATCGAGGTGGAGCCGAAGGCAGCGGCAGGAGCCGCTGCCAACGTCGGACGCGACGGCCCGGAGGGTGGCGGCCAGGAAGGCCGCCATAACGCTGGCCGGCTGTTACCTGGACCTCGACATCATGCGGTTGCCGGCCAGCGGCCGGCACTACCCTCAGCCCAGCTCGGCTTCCAGGCTGATCGGCACCGCGCTCAGCGCCTTGGACACCGGGCAGTTCTGCTTGGCGTCATCGGCAATCGCACGGAACTGCGTCGCGTCGATACCCGGCACCACTGCCTTCACCTTCAGCCGGATCTGCGACAGCTGCGGGCCGCCCTCCAATGACAGATCGACCTTGGCTTCGGTGTCCAGCGAGGTCGGGGTAAAGCCGGCTTCGCCGAGCTTGGCCGACAGCGCCATGGTGAAGCAACCGGCGTGCGCAGCAGCGATGAGCTCTTCCGGATTGGTGCCCTTTTCGTCGCCGAAACGGCTGTTGAAGCCGTAGCGTGTCTTGTCCAGCAGCCCGCTCTGCGGCGTGCTCAGCTGCCCCTTGCCCGACTTCAGATCGCCTTCCCAGTGCGCGGTGGCGTGTCGCGAGATTCCCATGTGCTGCTCCTGCGTGACGGTGATGAACGGTCACCCTCGCACGGGAGGCGTTAGCCCTGCGTCGCTCCGCCGCACGCCGCAGGTCGCCTTCCGAACCCGGCGCGTGGACACTTTCTCACCAGCCGGAAACGCATTTTTCTCTTGTTTTCAGTGGTTTCGCGCATTCCGCCGACGGGCGGGCGTGGGCCGTCGCGCGCGTTGCCACACCCCCGCCCCCCCCACGGCGCGCCATGTACTGAATCGGCCTGGATATGAAAAAACATGCACTTTCCGCGCTTCGGGCTATTGGCGGCGCCCAAGAGTTGCCCTACATTGCGCTTGCCGACGGGGTTCGGCGCCGACCAAACAACCAACCGTTCACGGAACAGGAAACCATGGCAAAGACCGCTAAGAAGGCTGCCCCGAAGAAGGCAGTGAAGAAAGTCGCGACGAAGGCAGCCGCCAAGCCGGCCGCTCCGAAGCCGATCAAGGAAGTGCTGACCAAGTCCGGCCTGGTTGCACACATCGCTGAAGCCTCCGGCGTCGTCGCCAAGGACGTCCGCGCTGTGCTGGCCTCGCTGGAAAGCGCCGTTGCCTCCTCGGTGCACAAGAAGGGCGCTGGCTCCTTCACCCTGCCGGGCCTGCTGAAGATCACCACCGTCAATGTGCCGGCCAAGCCGAAGCGCAAGGGCATCAACCCGTTCACCAAGGAAGAGCAGTGGTTCGCTGCCAAGCCGGCCACCACCAAGCTGAAGGTGCGTCCGCTGAAGAAGCTGAAGGACGCCGCGCTGTAAGCGCGCGCCCCAACGCGGATTCCGACGGGACGGCTCTGGCCGTCCCGTTTTCTTTTGCACGTTCCCGGCAGTAGGTCCACGCCACGCGTGAATGCGCTGCCCCGGGGCATCCGCAACACAGCGTTGCCGCATACTGGAAAATCCCCGTTCAAGCCCGTCGCCATTAGCCAGGCGCGGCCTGGGCAGGCCCTGGAACGTACCGGGTGGAACACTGCGTGCAGCCCCGGCCATCGCCGCCGGGCACGGCCTTGCCTAAGGTGGGCACATCCTCCACAGCTACGGCGAGCATCCCCTCATGGCCAGCCCCTCCACCCGCTACCGGATCTCGGTGACCCCCATCGAAAAAGACGGGTTGCAGTGCACCGGGCGCTGCACCATCGAACTGGAACATCGCGCAAGCCGCGACCTGATGCGCCTGCTGGAAGCGGCGCCCCGCACCGCTGGCATCAGCGGTGATGAACGCGCGACCCTGGTGATCGCCACCCAGCTGCTGCGCGACATCGTGCAGCGCCACGCAGAGACCGATGGACATGCGTTGGCCGCCATCGCCGGGCAGGTGCTGCCGGCACTGGATGCGCTGGAACAGTTGCCCTCCTCCCGCTGATTCCCGCGCAGCCGATACACTGTCTCCCCCACATCGCCTCGGGGAGGAGGCATGCGCAGGACGCTTTTCCTGATCGCGCCCCTGGCGCTGCTCGGCTGCTCCAGGCCTGCGGCAGCGCCTGATGTTGCGCCAGCGCCAGCTGTCGCCAGCGCCGGAACGCAGGGCATCGCCGGCACCGAAGCGGCGCCCCTGCAGACACCGGCGATCGATCCGCTGTTCGCTGCGGTCGCCGCCGACGCCCAACCACCATCGGTGATGCTCAACCGCTACGTGATCGCGCTGCTCAACCGCAACCGCAGCGCCAGCGACGCGGCATGGGCGATTCCACCGGCCGATCCTCACCGCGCAGATGACGCTGCCATACGCCAGCTGCAGGGCGTGCGTACGCTGCGGCTGGACAGCGAGCCCCCGGTGGCGCGCGACGGCCAGCATCCTCCCCAGCTGCTGGAGGTGCCGGTGCGGATCCGCGCGGTCACCACCCAAGGGACCTTCCGCTTCGGCGGCTGGTACCGCGTGCAGCCCAGTGCTGATGGCCGCGGCTGGCAGATCCAGTCGGCGCAACTGCGGCCAACGCTGGACTGAACTGTTGCAGGGGCATGCACGCGCGATTCAGCCGCCCCGGCTACTCTTTCCTCCATCCATTCCCTATCCAGCGGTCACCGCCATGCGCCTGCGTTCCCTGATGACCCGCCTCGCCGCCTCCACCGTGCTGATCGCCGCCGCGATCGGCGCGCAGGCCGCCCCTTCCATTTCCGGCCGCGAACTGTCGGTCGGCGCCAGCGATGTGCAGCAGTATCTCGATGGCAGCTTCCCGCGCACCCAGGACGCGTTGGGCGGACTGATCGCCCTCACCATGAGCCACCCCCAGCTGAGCCTCCCGGCCGGCGAGCGCTTGAACCTTGGCATGGACGTGGCACTGGCCACTGCCGGTGGCAATCCGGCCAAACTGGGTATGGTGAAGCTCAGCAGCGGCCTGCGCTACGACGCGCAGACCCAGGGGTTCCATTTGCAGCAGCCGAGCGTGGATGACTTCACCCCGGCCAACCAGGGCGGTCGTCTCGACTCCCGTACCCGTGGCCTGCTCAACGCCTGGCTGAGCGACTACGCCCAGCGGGAGCCGATCTACAAGCTGGACCCGGCCGTGGCCGGCGTGCTTGGCGCACTGCAGGTGCAGTCGGCACAGGTGAAGAACGGCAAGCTGGTGGTCACCTTCAACCAGAACCTGGGCAACCTGGTGCCGGCAGGCGTGCTGGGCAAGTAAGGTGGTGCCGGCCAGCGGCCGGCACTACCGGCAGCGCATCAGGCGGCAAGTGCCTTGACCACCGCCTCACTGAAGGCTGGGATGTCGTCCGGCTTGCGGCTGGTGATCACGTTGCCGTCGACCACGACCTCGGCATCGCGCCAGTTCGCCCCCGCATTGGTCAGATCCTGCTGCAGGGACGGCCAGGACGTCAGCTCGCGGCCATCGGCGAGGCCACTGTTGATCAGCAGCCACGGGCCATGGCAGATCGCCGCCACAGGCTTGCCGGCTTCGTCTACTGCGCGGACGAAGCCGAGTACAGCCTCGTCGGTACGCAGCGTGTCCGGATTGATGACCCCTCCCGGCAGCACCAGGGCATCGAAGCTGGCCGGATCGGCCTCATCCAGCGGAATATCCACTGCAACGGCGTCGCCCCAGTCCTTCTCTTTCCAGCCCTTGATCGTCGCCTCCTTTGCAGGCGACACGACGCTGACGCGCGCGCCTTCGGCTTCCAGCAGACGCTTGGGTTCGGTCAGTTCGGACTGTTCAAAGCCGTGGGTGGCAAGGATGGCAATCTGCTTGCCCTTCAATCGTTCTGCCATGGGTGCACTCCGGTTGGGGTGCCGACAGAATGGAAGAACGGCCCTTGCACGGCGGTGACCCTGCCGTGCACGGCAGGTGGAGAGCCTCCGGGTGGTGCCGGCCGCTGGCCGGCACCTGGATTGCGCCTTGCCGGCCAGCGGTCGGCACTACCCGGTACCAGTCAGCGCCTGGGCTGCAGCATGGTGCCGGTGCACTTGGGCGAGCCGCAGCGGCACTCCCAGATCTTCTTCAGCTTGGCGGTGTGACGCTCGGCCAGGGTGATGCCGTAGTTGTAGGTCAGCTCTTCGCCGGCCTTGATGTCACGCAGCGCCTCGATGAACACCTTGTCGCCACGGCTGTCACCGTCCTCGTCTTCCTCGATCACCGCCTCGCAGTTCGGATCGCAGCTGTGGTTGATCCAGCGCGCATCGTTGCCCTTGTAGTTGGCATCGATCACCCAGTCATCGTTGAGGGTGAACAGGAAGGTATGGCCGCTTTCGACGTCGCCGCTGTCATCGGCATCAACGTCGCCGTGGCTGCGCAGCAGGCCCTTGTACTGGATCACGCGCTCGCCCTGCTTGATCGGGGCCACGGCGAACACGCCGTTGCCATGGATGGCGGACTTGCGGGCTTGGATCTTCTTCGGCATCGGCACGGGCTGTTTGCAGCGGATGGAACCGGGATTCTCGCCCATTCCGGGTGATTGCGAAAATCACCCCGTTGGCGCAGCATGGCGCCCCGGCGGTGGCCCCGGTGCGTCGTCCCGGTCCCTCCCAGCGCCGGCTGAATGCCCGGGTTGGATGCCGGCGAATAAAAGCGTACAATTTCAGTCCGCTTTAAGAACCGCTCGCATTCCCATGTTGCGTGTCACCAAGCTCACCGATTACGCCACCGTGGTGCTGACCGTGCTTGCCGCCCGTCCGGGCGAGGTGCTCAGTGCCACTGAGCTGGCCGAATTCACCGGCCTGGAGCCGCCCACCGTCAGCAAGGTGCTCAAGCCGCTGGCGCAGGCCGGCCTGGTCGAAGGCCTGCGCGGTGTCCGTGGCGGCTACCGCCTGACCCGCCCGGCCATCGAGATCTCGCTGTTCGAAGTGGTCGAAGCGATGGAAGGGCCATTGGCCCTGACCGAATGCAGCCACGACCACCACCAGTGCGGCATGGCGCCCAAGTGCGGCGCGCGCAGCAGCTGGCGGCTGATCAACGACGTGGTCTCCGAGGCCCTGCGCGATGTCACCCTCGCCCAGATCCTGCCCCCTCTTCCCCTTGCCGATGACGAACAGCGCCGCACCATCGCTGTCGACGTCGTCTCCTGATCCACAGGCAGCCCCCCATGGCCACCGAAACCATCGAAAACGTCGCCCACGACGACACCCCCAACCGCGAGATCCACGAGCAGCTCGGCCGCAAGTATTCGGCCGGCTTCATCACCGAGATCGAATCGGACTCCCTGCCGCCGGGCCTGGACGAGGACACCATCCGTGCCCTGTCGGCCAAGAAGGACGAGCCGGAGTGGATGACGCAGTGGCGCCTGGACGCCTACCGCCACTTCCTGACCATGCCGATGCCGGACTGGGCCAAGCTGGAGATCGCGCCGATCGACCTGCAGGCGCTCAGCTACTACTCCGCGCCCAAGGGCCCGAAGTACGCCTCGCTGGATGACGTGCCAAAGGAACTGCTCGACACCTACGACAAGCTGGGCGTGCCGCTGCACGAGCGTGCCAAGCTGGCAGGCGTGGCGGTGGACGCGGTGTTCGACTCGGTGTCCGTCGGTACCACGTTCCGCAAGGAACTGGCCGAGAAGGGCATCATCTTCTGCTCGATGTCCGAGGCCATCAAGGAACATCCGGAACTGGTCCGCCAGTACCTGGGCACCGTGGTGCCGGTAGGCGACAACTACTTCGCCGCGCTCAATTCGGCGGTGTTCTCCGATGGCAGCTTCGTGTTCATTCCCAAGGGCGTGCGTTGCCCGATGGAACTGAGCACCTACTTCCGCATCAATGCCGGCCACACCGGCCAGTTCGAGCGCACCCTGATCGTGTGCGAGGACAAGGCCTACGTGTCCTACCTGGAAGGCTGCACCGCGCCGATGCGCGACGAGAACCAGCTGCACGCGGCGGTGGTCGAGCTGGTCGCGCTGGAAGACGCGGAGATCAAGTACTCCACCGTGCAGAACTGGTACCCGGGCGACGAGAACGGCGTCGGCGGCATCTACAACTTCGTCACCAAGCGTGCCGAATGCCGTGGCGCGCGCAGCAAGGTCACCTGGACCCAGGTCGAAACCGGTTCGGCGATCACCTGGAAGTACCCGTCCTGCGTGCTGCTCGGCGACGACTCGGTCGGTGAGTTCCACTCCGTGGCGCTGACCCATCACCGCCAGCAGGCGGACACCGGCACCAAGATGATCCACGTCGGCAAGCGCACCAAGAGCAAGATCGTCAGCAAGGGCATCAGTGCCGGCCGTGGCCAGAACACTTACCGCGGCCTGGTGCGGGTGGACCGCAACGCCGATGGCGCGCGCAACTACACCCAGTGCGATTCGCTGCTGATCGGCAAGCAGTGCGGCGCGCACACCTTCCCCTACATCGAGGTGAAGAACCCGGGCGCCACCGTCGAACACGAGGCGACCACCTCGAAGATTTCCGACGACCAGCTGTTCTACTGCCGCGCCCGTGGCATCAGCCAGGAAGACGCGGTGTCGATGATCGTCGACGGCTTCTGCAAGCAGGTGTTCCGCGAACTGCCGATGGAGTTCGCGGTGGAGGCCAAGAAGCTGCTGGAAGTCTCGCTGGAAGGAAGCGTCGGATGATGCGTACGTCTTTGCCCGCACTGTTGCTGCTGGGCCTTTCGCCCTGGGCCCTGGCCAACGCGTCCTGCCCCCCCGAAGAACTGGTGGGTGCCACCCCGGTCAAATTGCCCGCCAGCACGGTCATCTCCGCGCCGAAAGAATTCTCGATACTGCTGACAACGCGGCAGGACGGCAGCTTCGGCGCGATCCGGGCTCGCCTGAGCTCGGGCAACCGTGAGCTGGATCGCGCCGCTGCCGAATCCATCCGACAGGCCTCCCTCGCAGTCTCCTGCCTGCAAGAACCCGGTGAAGAGATCATCGTGGTTTTCTCCGCCCTCCCCGCTCAACCTGGGCAGCCCGGCAACGGCACGGTGCAGATCGTCCGCATCGACCCCGCAGCCCCGAAACCTACCAAGCCATGACCATGCTGAAGATCGAAAACCTCCACGCCCGCATCGGCGACAAGGAAATCCTCAAGGGCCTGTCGCTGGATGTTAAGCCCGGCCAGGTGCACGCCATCATGGGCCCGAACGGCGCCGGCAAGTCCACCCTGGGCAATGTCCTGGCAGGCCGCGACGGCTATGAAGTGACCGAAGGCAGCGTGCAGTTCGAAGGCAGCGACCTGCTCGACCAGGACCCGGAAGCGCGCGCCGCCGCCGGCCTGTTCCTGGCGTTCCAGTACCCGGTGGAAATCCCGGGTGTGAACAACACCTACTTCCTGCGCGCCGCGCTGAACGCGCAGCGCAAGGCGCGTGGCGAGGACGAACTGGACTCCATGCAGTTCCTCAAGCTGGTGCGCCAGAAGCTGGCCGTGCTGCACCTGAAGGACGAGCTGCTGCACCGTGGCGTCAACGAAGGCTTCTCCGGTGGCGAAAAGAAGCGCAACGAGATCTTCCAGCTGGCCGTGCTCGAGCCGAAGCTGGCGATCCTGGACGAAACCGATTCGGGCCTGGACATCGACGCGCTGAAGAGCGTCGCCGACGGAGTCAACGCGCTGCGCGGCGCCGACCGCTCGTTCCTGGTCATCACCCACTACCAGCGACTGCTCGACTACATCAAGCCGGACTTGGTGCACGTGCTGGCCGATGGCCGCATCGTCAAGAGTGGCGGCCCGGAACTGGCGCTGGAACTGGAAGCGCACGGCTACGATTTCCTCAAGGATCGCGTGGTGCGCGAGGCGGCGGTCTGATGAGCGCCCTGCTCGACTCCATGGCCCAGGCCTTCTGCGGCAGCGACGCGCGCCGCGAAGTGCTGGACGCGGCCCTGCGTGACGGCCTGCCAGCCGCGCGCAAGGAAGCCTGGAAGTACACCTCGCTGCGCCAGCTGGAACGCCGTGCGTTCGCGGCTGCACCACTGCAGGGCCCGGCGCTGGACGCCGCGCTGCTGGACGACATCCCGGCACCGCGCCTGGTGTTCGTCAACGGCCGCCTGGATGCCGCGCTGAGCGACGTGCAGAGCCTGCCGGCCGGCGTGCAGCTGCAGCCGCTGTCGGCCGCACTGGCCTCCGGCGAAGACGCCGTGCGTTTCCTTGGCCGCCGCTACGAGCGCAGCGAAGAGATCTTCGCCCGCCTGAATGCCGCGCTGGCCGATGAAGGCGTGGTGCTGCGCGTGGACGAAGGCGTGCAGGTCGAAGCGCCGCTGCAGCTGGTGTTCGCCAGCGTCGCCGGCGATACCGACCTGGCCTGGCACCACCGCCACCTGATCGAACTGCGTGCCGGCGCCAGCCTGGGCGTGGTCGAGCACCGCCTCAGCGTCGGCGATTCGGCCCACCTGGACAACACCGTGCTGCACGCCCATGTCGCCCGCGATGGCGTGCTCAAGCACGCCCGCGTGCAGGCCGGCAGCGCGCGCCAGACCAGCTTCCTGCGCACCGACGCCGTGCTGGCCCGCGACGCGCAGTACCACCGCGTCGATCTGGAACTGGGCGCCGCGCTCAGCCGCCATGAACTGAACGTGCGCCTGGAAGGCGACAATGCCCAGCTGACCGCCAACGGCGTGCTGCTCGGCAATGGCCGCCGCCACGTCGAAACCCGCCTGGGCATCGACCACATCGCACGCGATACGAGTTGCGAGCTGCTGTGGCGTGGCGTTGCCGCCAACCGCAGCCGCGTGGTGTTCCATGGTGGCATCCAGATCCGCGAAGGCGCCGACGGCACCGATGCGAACCTGTCCAACAAGAACCTGCTGCTGTCGGCCGACGCCGAGATCGATACCCAGCCGACGCTGGTCATCGACGCCGATGAAGTGAAGGCCGCGCATGGTGCCACTGTCGGCCAGCTCGATGCCAACGCGCTGTTCTACCTGCGCTCGCGCGGCCTGCCGCAGGCACAGGCGCAGGCACTGCTGAGCGCCGCGTTCTGCCACGAGCCGCTGAAGATCCTGCCGGAAGCCCTGCGCGAGCAGCTGGCACGCCGTTTGGACAAGGCCCTGGCCGAGGCGGGTGTGGCATGAACCTGTCCACCCCGCGCCCGATCGAAGAACGCACCGGCGCGCTCGATTGGGATCGCGTCCGCCTCGACTTCCCGCTGCTGATGCGTGAAGTGCACGGCAAGCCGCTGGTCTATTTCGACAATGCCAACACCGGCCAGAAGCCGGTGCAGGTGATCGGCGCGGTGGACGAGTTCTACCGGCGTTACAACGCCAACGTCAGCCGCGCGGTGCATGCACTGGGCAGCGAAGCCACCGACGCCTACGAAGGCGCGCGCAACACGCTGGCACGCTTCCTCAACGTGCGCCCCAGCGACCTGGTGCTGTGCAGCGGCACTACCTTCGCCATCAACCTGGTGGCGTATTCGTGGGCCCTGCCGCGATTGAAGGCCGGCGACGTGATCCTGATCACGCGCATGGAACACCACGCCAACATCGTGCCGTGGCAGCTGGTCGCACAGCGTACCGGCGCCACCATCCGCGTGGCCGAGATCACTCCTGACGGCGCACTCGATCTGGATGCGCTGCGCGCGGCAATGACCCCGGAGGTCAAGCTGCTGGCGGTCACCCACGTGTCCAACGTGCTGGGCACGGTCAACCCGGTGCGCGAGATCTGCCGTGAAGCGCGCAAGCGCGGCATCATCACCGTGGTTGATGGCTCGCAGGCCGTGCCGCACCGCAAGGTCGACGTGGCCGCGATCGGCTGTGACTTCTATGCCATCACCGGCCACAAAATGTGTGGTCCGACCGGCACCGGTGCGCTGTGGGCCCGCCGCGAGCACCTGGATGCGATGCCGCCGTTCCTTGGCGGCGGCGAGATGATCAAGGAAGTCAGCTTCGACGGCACCGTGTTCAACGATGCCCCGCACAAGTTCGAAGCTGGCACCCCGAACATCGCCGGCTTCATCGGCCTGGGCGTGGCCGCCGACTACCTGCAGCAGCTTGGCCAGGAGAACGTGGAAGCACGCGAGGCTGAACTGCTGGCGCATTTCACCGAAGAGCTGCGCCGCGTCGATGGCCTGCGCATCATCGGCGAAGCACCGGAGAAGGCCGCCGTGGTCTCGTTCCTGATCGACGGCGCACATGCCCACGACCTGGCAACCCTGCTCGACCTGGAAGGCGTGGCCGTGCGGTCAGGCCAGCACTGCGCGCACCCGCTGCTGCAGTACTTCGGCGTCGCGGCAACCTGCCGTGCCTCGCTGGCGTTCTACAACACCCACGCCGAGATCGAGCGCTTCATGACCGCGCTGACCAAGGTGCGCAAGCTGCTGGGCTGAGCCGGCACACCGGGGTCAGGTCCCTTTCGCGACGCGAAAGGGATCTGACCCCACCAGCATTCCCGACAGCCGCCGTTGCGACTGCAATGCCCGCCGGATCGCCAGCAGATCCCCCGCCGGAATGCCCGCCTCGATGAACTCCACATAGCGCCTGCGCCGTTCATCCGCATCAGAACCCATCAGCTCGAATGCCGAATGCGGCTCGAGCAGCGCATTGGGCCTGCCACGCGCATTGGCGCGATAGCTGGACCAACGATAGTCGCCGGGATGCGCCACCTTCCCCGCCCGAACCGGGTTGAGCTCTATGTAGCGCTGGCAGGCCAGCAGATAGCGATCCGAATCCACCACCGTGGAGTGGAAGCGCCCCTCCCATAACGTGCCGGTGCGGCCCTGCCGATCATTCACCCGACGTACGTAGGCCCGGCTCACGGCCTGCATCATCGTTGACAGCCCGCCGCAGACATCAGGCGTTGCCAGAAGATGGACGTGGTTGCCCATCAACACATAGGCGTGAACCCGGCAATGCTGCTGGTGCGCGTGATGACACAGCAGGCGAAGGCAGGCGGCGCGGTCGCCATCGGTGAAGAACACGGGCTGGCGATTGTTGCCGCGCTGGACGACATGTTTGCGGGTATCCGGGTGCATCGACCCGTCGTGGCCTCGGCATGGCCTGCTCCTGGTAACAGGGGGTCAGAGCCCTTCGCTGCGCAAAGGGATCCGACCCCGAGCATCCGCCGATTCCGCGCCCGTGCCAGTCGGTCCATGGCCTGCCGTTGGGTCAGTAGACGCCGGGGGCAGAGCTCCTCCGCGTTGCGAAAGGGATCTGCCCCCTCCCCCCATTTGCGCCCGCCCACGCCCCACCTAGAATGGGGCCATGAGCACCCTGACCTTCCGCGCCGCCACGCCGGCCGACATCCCCGCCCTGATCGCCCTCGTCACCTCGGCCTACCGTGGCGACGCCAGCCGCGTTGGCTGGACCACCGAAGCCGACCTGCTGGATGGCGCCCGCATCGACGCCGAAGGCATCCAGGCCGACCTCGACCGCCCGCGCTCCACCATGCTGCTGGCCGAGCGCGGGGACCAGCTGGTGGCCTGCGCCCACGTCGCCGATGTCGACGGCAAGGGCTACTTCGGCATGTTCTCGGTCGATCCGGCCCAGCAGGGCGGCGGCGTCGGCAAGCAGCTGATGGATGCCGCCGAAGCACACGCCGCGCGCGAATGGAACGTACCGGTGATGCAGATGACCGTCATCGACGTGCGCGACGAGCTGATCGCCTTCTACGAGCGCCGCGGCTACAGCCGTACCGGCATCAAGAAGCCGTTCCCGTATGGCGACGAACGCTTCGGCATCCCGAAGCGCGACGACCTGCGCTTCGAGATCCTGGAAAAGCCGCTGAACGGAGCCACCGCGTGAGCGAGGCCTGGACCTTTGTCTGTGCCGGCAACGAGCTGCTGCCGGGTGAAATGAAGAGCGTGTTCGACGAAGTGACCGGCACGCCGATCGTGGTGTTCAACCTGGACGGTGAGCTGTACGCCCTGGAAGACCAGTGCACTCATGAAGAGTTCGAACTGTCCTCGGGCGAGTTCAACACGACGGAAGGCAGCGTGGAGTGCGTGCTGCACGGCGCGCGCTTCGACGTGCGCGATGGCCGCGCCCTGTGCGCCCCGGCCTACAGCCCTGTGCCCAAGTTCCCGGTGAAGCGCGAGCACGACGCGGTCTGGACCCGCGACGACCGGGATTGAGGCGGCGCCCGGCCCGGAGAGCCCCCAGAGGGCGCCTCGCGGGAGAGCATGCACCCATGGGGCGGATCCACTGAAGTGCACTGGGGGGCCCTCCAAGGCCCTTCCAGGCCATCCAGATCGGCAACCCGATTGCGCATATGCGAATCATTATCGTTGATGTTATTCTACGTAACATCTTCGTAACGACATCGCCCCTGCGCCATGGCTTCGCCCGCGCCCACCGCCACGCTGTGCCAGCTCGCCCGCCAAGGGTGGCCACTGCTCGTGGCCGTGCTGCTGACGTTGCTGCTGGGCTGGTCGGCCTTGCACGAAGGGCGTGGCGGCGATCCGGCCGCGCACGGCTGGCAGGCACACGCTGAAGATCTTCTGCAGGCGATGCCGCTGCCGCAACCGCCAGCCGACGAATGCCCGCAGCACGCCGCACCAGCACCGGAGCCTCCGTTCGATGGCGAGGGCACCTCGCCCTGCACCGGTCTGGTCCCTGCACGCGCCGCTCTGGTCGCGCGTATCCCGCTATGGCGCTCCGATGCCCTGCGCTGGCAGTTGCATGATCCCGCGCTGCGGTTGAACCCCGGCCACGCACCGCCCGCACCGCACGCCAGCTGAGGCGCCCTGCGGCCGTTGCCGTGCGCCTGATTGCGTTTCCCGCCAGCCGAGCCTGGCTCGGCTCTACAGCACCCACTTCCCGCCTGTCGCCGCATGCCCATCTGCGCCGGCTCGCGCTCGCCCTTTCCCGATCCAAGCCACTACCCACAGTCATGACCCACATCACGTCCCGCAAGCACGCCCCGCGCGTTTCCCTGCTCGCCACCGCCACCCTGGCCGCGGGCTTTGCTCCGCTGGCTGCGCAGGCTGCCGACGGCGCCGACGCCGGTTCCCGCAACGCCACCGAGCTGGACAAGGTGCAGGTGCGCGGCAGCTGGTTCAACCCGTCCTCGCCGAAGTTCACCGCCGAGCTGCTGGACACCCCGAAGTCGGTGTCGATCGTGTCGGAGAAGCTGATCGCCGAAACCGGTGCGACCAACCTGCAGGATGCGCTGCGCATGGTGCCGGGCATCACCTTCGGTGCCGGCGAAGGCGGCAACCCGACCGGTGACCGCCCCTTCATCCGTGGCTTCGATTCGCAGAGCAACGTGTTCGTCGACGGACTGCGCGACGTCGGCTCGCAGACCCGCGAGATCTTCGACCTGGAGCAGGTGGAAGTGGTCAAGGGCCCGAGCTCGGCCTACGGCGGCCGTGACTCCGGTGGTGGCAGCCTGAATCTGGTGAGCAAGACGCCGAAGCTGAAGAACGAGACCAGCGCCAGCATGGGCATCGGCACCGACAGCTACGCGCGCGGCACCGTGGACGCCAACTACGTGCTGGGCGACGGCATCGCCGCCCGCCTGAACCTGATGAAGCACGAGTCGGACATCGCCGGCCGCGACGCCGCCAACGTCAGCCGCTGGGGCATCGCGCCGTCGATCGCGTTCGGCCTGAACGGCCCGGCGCAGCTGATCGCCAGCCACTACCACATGCAGAGCGATGACCTGCCCGATGCGGGTGGCTTCCCCTACAGCAATCCGTTCTCCAGCGGCCCGAACGTGGCCAAGAATGGTGATGGCCGCCCGATGGTGCCGGACCGCAACAACTACTACGGTCTGGTCGACCGTGACTTCCAGCGCACCCGCGCCGACATCAGCACCCTGGATGCCAGCTACGACTTCGGTGGCCACAAGCTGCGCAACATCGCGCGCCTGGGCAACACCAGCAACGACTACCTGTGGACCCAGCCGGACGACAGCAAGGGCAACCCCAACCTGTACGGCACCTTGTGGCGTCGCACCAACACCCGTGCGGTCGACGTCAAGAGCTTCGCCGACCAGCTGGGCCTGACCGGTGCGTTCCAGACCGGCGCGCTCAAGCACAGCTACAGCGCGGGCGTGGAGTACAGCGACGAGAAGATGACCCGTGGCAGCTACCTGATGTCGCCGGGCACCGCCAATCCCCTTGAAAACAGCGCCAACAGCACTCGCTGCCAGGTGTCCGGCGCGGCCACCGGCTACAACTGCACCGACTTCAACAATCCGAACCCGAACGATCCATGGGCGGCCGGTCAGATCGTCTATCGCAGCGACAAGGCACTGGACGTCGAGCAGCGCACCAAGACCACCTCGGCCTACGTGTTCGACACCATCGAGCTCAATGAGCAGTGGATGATCAACCTCGGCCTTCGCTACGACGACTTCCGTACCACCCTGACCACTCCGGTGGCCGGCAAGGCACCGACCCGCGTGCGCAACAGCAACGACTTCCTGAACTACCAGGCCGGCGTGGTGTTCAAGCCGGCCGCCAACGGCAGCATCTACCTGTCCTGGGGCACCTCCTCGACCCCGCCGGGCATGGACGGTGGCGACGGTTCGGACGGCCTGAGCGCCGCCGTGGCCGACCTCAAGCCGCAGGACACCAGGAACCTCGAACTGGGCACCAAGTGGGACCTGTTCGACAAGCGCCTGAACCTGACCGCAGCGATCTTCCACACCGTGATGAACAACGCACGCGTGACCATCGACAACGGCACCAGCCAGAACGCCGGCAAGAAGGAAATCAACGGCTTTGAGCTGGGCTTCACCGGCCAGCTGACCGATGCCTGGAGCCTGTACGGCGGCTACACCTACCTGGACTCGGAACTGAAGGACAACGGTTTCGTCTGTGGCGCACCGGTGGGCCGCACCTGCCCGTCCAACGTCTACGTGCCGTCGCCGAACAACGGCAACGTGTTCCCGAACACCGCCAAGCACAGCGCCAACCTGTGGACCACCTACCGCTTCCCGATCGGCCTGACCATCGGCGCCGGTGCGTTCTACTCGGACAAGCAGTACGGTGACGTCGCCAACACCAAGTGGATTGCCAGCTACACCCGCTTCGACGCGATGGCCAGCTACGCGATCCAGGACAACATCAGCCTGCAGCTCAACGTGCAGAACCTGACCGACAAGACCTACTTCACCAAGGCCTATGCCTCGCACTACGCGAGCATCGCCCCGGGTCGCTCGGCCACCCTGGCACTGAACGTGAAGTTCTGATGTAACTGCGCTCCACCACGGCGGCAGGCTCTCCTGCCGCCGTTTTTGTTTCCGGCGATACTCACCCCATGGCAACCCGTACCCCCATCGACAGCGATGCTCTGGCCGCGCTGCTGCAGCACGATCCGCAGGCTGCCTTCGCACGCGTGCGCGACGCCGCGCAGGCCGGACAGGTCGAGGCACAACTGCTGCTCGCGCAGATGCACATGGAAGGCAAAGGCACCGCACAGGACGCCTCGGCGGCACGGCTCTGGTACGAAACCGCCGCCAACAACGGCGCGCCGATGGCGATGAACATGCTGGGCCGCTGCCACGAACTGGGCCAGGGCACCGCACCCGACCCGGTGCTGGCCGCGGTGTGGTACCGGCGCGCGGCCGACACCGGCCTGGACTGGGGCCTGTACAACCTGGCCAACCTGCTGGCCACCGGCCGCGGCGTGACCCAGGACCGCGCACAGGCACTGGCCCTGTACACCCGTGCCGCACACCTGGGCCATGCCAAATCGATGAACCTGCTGGCCCGCCACCTCGAAGACGGGCTGGATACCGCACCCGATCCGCAGGCAGCCCTGGGCTGGTACCAGCGCGCGGCCGAAGCCGGTGATTTCCGCGGCCAGGCCAACTACGCCTCGATCCTGCTGCAGGCCGGCCAGGTCGAGCAGGCCGTGCACTGGCTGCGGCGCGCACTGGCCCACGGCAGCCCGGCGTTCATGGCGCACATCGTGCCGGAACTGGCCGCGTCGCCGCATCCACAGGTGCGCGCCCTGGTCGCGCCGCCGTCCCTCTGAGGAGTCCCGCATGCTGCTGCACATCCCCGACATTCTCAGCGCCGACCAGGTGGCCGACTTTCGCCGCCGACTGGATGCCGCCGACTGGACCGATGGCCGCGAAACCGTCGGCCATCTGGGCGCGCAGGCCAAGCACAACCAGCAGCTGCCCGAGGCCTCACCGCTGCGCCGCGAACTGGGCGAGATCATCCTCGTCGCGCTGGCCCGGCACCCGCTGTTCTTCAGCGCCGCGCTGCCGCTGAAATACCTGCCGCCGCGCTTCAACCGCTACAGCGGTGGCGGCACCTATGGCTTCCATGTTGATGGCGCGGTGATGAACCTGGCCAACGGCGAACAGCTGCGTTCGGACATTTCCTGCACCCTGTTCCTGTCGGCGCCGGACGAGTACGAGGGCGGCGAACTGATCATCAGCGACACCTACGGCGAGCACGAAGTGAAGCTGCCGGCCGGCGACCTGATCGTGTACCCGTCCAGCAGCCTGCACCAGGTGCGCCCCGTCACCGCCGGAGCGCGCGTGGCCTCGTTCTTCTGGGTGCAGAGCATGGTCCGCGACGATGTGCAGCGCCGCCTGCTATGGGAAATGGACGGCTCGATCGAGCGCCTGCGGCAGACTGGCGGCGACGCCGGGGCGGTGCTGCAGCTGACCGGCGTGTACCACAACCTGCTGCGGCGCTGGAGCGAGGTCTGAGCCCGGTCGGGCTGGCCTGCGAAATTTTGGCAATCATTCTCATTTGCAACAGCTAACAGCTCTCATTACAATCACGCCCCGTTGATGCCGGCCGCTGCCGGCAGACCCCTGGGACCCCTGCTTGCTGCGCCCGCTTCGCCCTCGTCCACTCATCCATCGCAAAATGGGCACCGCCATGCGCGGCCAGCGTCCTGCGCTGGCCAGCCTGCTGGCGTGGGTGGCGATGCTGGCCTTGCTGCTGGGCACCCTGCCGCTGCTGCCACACGGCCAGGCCGGAATGGCCGTGCAGATGCCGCTGGAAGAGCGCGGTGGCGAAGGCACCTTGCAGGAAGAGGCACCGGCCAAGCTGCGCCGCTGTGCTGCCGCTCCGGTGAAATCAGCCGAGAAGGCACGCCCGCCGTTGCTGCTGGCCAGCCAATGGCTGCGCACCGAGCTTGAACTCGTACCCGCCACGCCGGCCATGCCCGGCGTGCGCCCGGACTGGCCGCTGGCCGCTCCGGACACGCCCTGGGCCGATGCGCCCGGGCGCCGCCAGCAACGCGGCCAGGCGCCGCCGCTCGCCTGATTCACGGCCCCGCGTGACCGCCTGCGCGGTCGCGCCCGCGCGTTGCTGCCTGCTTCATCCCTGCCGCCCCTGACCGGGCCTCCCCGTGCATGCCGCGACGTTCGCGCCTGGCATCGCACCACCCTGCATCCTTCGAGGTTACTGCCATGGCCCAGCGCCATCGTGTCCGTTCGTCCCTGTCCCGTACCCTGCTGACCAGCGCCGTGCTGGCGGCCATGACCGCCCCTGCCTTCGCCCACGGTGACGCTTCCGGCGCGCCACAGACGCTGGACAAGGTGGTGGTCACCGCCTCCGGCTTCGAGCAGAAGGTGGTCGATGCACCGGCCAGCATCAGCGTGGTCAGCCGCGAAGAACTCAGCAAGCGCCCCTACACCAACCTGGTCGATGCGCTGCGCGACGTCGAAGGCATCGACGTCGGCCTGGAGGCCACCGACAAGAACGGCCGCGCCACCATCTCCATGCGCGGCCTGCCGTCCGAATACACCCTGGTGCTGATCGACGGCCGCCGCCAGAGCAATGTCGGCCAGCTGTACCCGAACAACTTCGGTGGCGGCCAGTTCGCCTACCTGCCGCCGCTGGACGCGATCGAGCGCATCGAAGTCGTGCGCGGCCCGATGTCCACGCTGTACGGCTCGGACGCGATGGGCGGCGTGATCAACATCATCACCCGTCGCAACCAGGACCGCTGGCATGGCGCCGTAACCCAGGGCTTCACCGTGCAGCAGGACGACCAGTTCGGTGATGCGCGCACCACCGACCTGTACCTCAGCGGCCCGCTGCTGAAGGACCGCCTCAGCCTGGCGCTGCGCGGCAGCTACTACGATGCCAAGGCATCGAACCCGGAGTGGGATGCACTGACCCTGCCCGACGGCAGTCTGTGGGAGCGCAGCATCGGCTTCGGCGGCGGTGGCAAGTCGGTGGCCAACACCAACTGGAATACCGGCGTGCGCCTGGACTTCCGGGTCAACGATGACCACGAACTGTGGCTGGACTACGACGTGTCGCGGCAGAAGTACGACAACAGCGAAGGCCAGACCGGCACGCTGGACAGCCTGGCCAGCCTGTGGCGTGTCGGCAATGCGGTCATCCCCAACCCGAACGGCAGCGGCACCGTCACCCGCCGCGTGGTGCAGCCGCGCGTCGGCTACACCGCCTACCAGCGCTATGAGCGCGATCAGCTGTCGCTGACCCACCAGGGCCGCTACAGCTTCGGCACCTGGCAGACCTCACTGACCCACAGCAAGAGCAGCAACCTCGGTCGTTCGCTGCCACTGACCCTGGACGAGCGCGCCAACCTGCAGACGCTGTGGAATGACGTCTGCCGCCGCACCGGTGCCGCCAACAACTGTGCGGCCGGCCGTGGCAATGCCCTGGCCGCGCTCAACCCGAGCGAGATGGCGCGCCTGCAGGCGTTCCTGCCGCGTCCGCTGCGCACCATGGAACTGGAGGGCTACGTGCTCGACACGATGCTCGACCTCGACTTCGGCGCGCACAAGCTGACCGTCGGCGGCCAGTACAACGACACCGACATGATCGACGGCGTGTTCGGCATGGATGGCGCCGGTTATCGGAGCAACACCAGGCAGAAGCACCGCATGTGGGCGCTGTTCGCCGAGGACAACTGGGCGCTGACCGATACCCTCACCGCTACCTTCGGCCTGCGCTACGACGACCACAACGTGTTCGGCAGCCACGTCAGTCCGCGTGGCTAACTGGTGTGGAACGCCAGCGATGCGTGGACCTTCAAGGGTGGCGTCAGCACCGGCTACAAGACCCCGCGACCGGACCAGTTGTTCCCGGGCATCACCGGCTTTGGTGGCCAGGGCGTGCTGCCGCTGGTCGGTTCCCCGAACCTCAAGCCTGAAACCAGCACCAACTACGAGCTGGCCGCCTATTACGAAGGCCAGCGCTGGGGCTTCAACGTCACCGGCTTCTTCAACACGTTCGAAGACAAGATCGCCAGCGGCGGAACGTTCCCGAACTGCGAAGTGGCGCGCGCCGGCAGCGGCTACTGCGTGGACATCGGCCCAGGCTGGGCAGCACTGGGCTACAGCACCTTCACCCAGAGCGTGAACATCGACAAGGCCGAGACCCGCGGCGCGGAACTGGCCGGTCATGTCGACCTGCTCGACACCCTGCAGCTGCGCGGCAACTACACCTGGACCAGGAGCGAGCAGACCAGCGGCCCCGACAAGGGACGCCCGATCTCAGGCACCACGCCGGCAAAGCACATGGCCAACGCCAGCCTCAACTGGCAGATCAACGAAGCGATCAGCCTGTCGCTGATCGGCGAAGGCCGCTACGACCGCTATCGCGACACCCTCATCGACAGTGCCGGCACCCGCCACGTGCGCTATTACGAGGACTACACGATCTTCCACCTGGGGGGCAGCTGGAAGGCTACGCCGTGGCTGACGGTCAATGCACGGGTCAACAACCTGTTCGACAAGGACTTCGTTTCGCAGTCGTGCCTGCTGCTCAATCCCAGCGAGTTCAGTTGCGTGGATGACTACGCGACCAAGGACCAGCGCCGCAGCTACTGGATTTCGTTGAACGCGAAGTTCTGATCGCCGCGCACCGGCAGTGCCGGCCACTGGCCGGCATTGCCCTGCCCTGGTGGGTGCCGACCTTGGTCGGCACCGCTTCATCCACGCATGGCCTGGATCTACCGATCGGTAGTGCCGGCCGCTGGCCGGCAACCCGCAATGCCTGCTCCCGGGATACAGAACGACACGCAATTGCGAGCTATTCTCATCAATGATGTAATGGGCAGTCCGCGTCCGCCTCGAACCGTGCCGTGAGCCGTCCTGCCTCTTCCACCGTGCAGCAGCAACAGAACCGTGGCTTCTGGCTGCGGACGCTGCACCAGTGGCACTGGATCAGCTCGGCGGTGTGCCTGATCGGCATGCTGCTGTTCGCGGTGACCGGCCTGACCCTCAACCATGCCGCGAAGATCGAGGCCAAGCCCGAGGTGCAGAACCAGCATCTGGAACTGCCGGCCGCGCTGCTTGGACAGCTCGGCACGCGCGAAGACGGCAACGCACCGATTCCGCGCCCTGCCCGGCAATGGCTGGACACGCAGCTGGGCATCGCCATCGGCGGGCGACCGGCCGAGTGGTCGCCCGAAGAGATCTACCTGTCGCTGCCGCGCCCCGGTGGCGACGCCTGGCTGAGCATCGATCGCGAGACCGGCGCGGTGGAATACGAATCGACCTCGCGCGGCGCGGTGTCCTACCTCAACGACCTGCACAAGGGCCGCAACGCGGGCCCGGCGTGGGGCTGGTTCCTGGACCTGTTCGCCGTGGCCTGCCTGGTGTTCTGCATCACCGGCCTGTTCCTGCTGCACCTGCATGCGCGGCAGCGGCGCATGACCTGGCCGCTGGTCGGCCTCGGCCTGATGATCCCGCTGCTGATCGCCCTGTTGCTGATCCACTGACTTTTCCCCGTTTCCGGAGCCGCCCCATGCGCGTCACCCTGACCATCGCCCTCAGCGGCCTGCTGGCCACCTCGCCGGCCTATGCCACCACCCTCGACATCAACGTCGAAGTGCCCAAGCTCAACGTGGCCGAATACCACCGGCCGTATGTGGCCGTGTGGCTGGAAGGCGCGGACCAGAAGGTCGCGGCCAACCTCTCGGTCTGGTACCAGCAGACCAGCAACAGCGAAGGCCACGGCACCAAGTGGTTGCCCGACCTGCGCCAGTGGTGGCGCAAGAGTGGCCGCACCCTGCAGGTGCCGGTGGACGGCGTGACCGGCCCGACCCGCCCGGCCGGCAAGCACGCGCTGTCGTTCAACGACAGGCAGCCGGCACTGAAGCAGCTGGCCCCGGGCAACTACACCCTGGTGGTGGAAGCGGTGCGCGAAGTCGGCGGCCGCGAGCTGCTGAAGATCCCCTTCACCTGGCCAGCTACCGCCGCGCAGAACGGCAAGGCGCAGGGCGCCACCGAACTGGGCCAGGTCACCCTCGCCGTCAAACCATAACTGCCTGAGCCGGGGTCGGATCCCTTCCGCAGGAAGGGCTCTGACCCCATCGCCGTATCCCCCGGGGTCAGAGCCCTTTCCGATGGAAAGGGATCCGACCCCTTCCAACTGGAGTCTTCCGCATGAAGCGCACGCTCGTCCTCGCCGCCGCCCTGGCCGCTGCCCTTCCCTTCTCCGCCCTGGCCCACAAGGCCTGGCTGCTGCCCTCGCAGACCGTGATCGCCGGCAACGCGCCGTGGATCACCGTCGACGGTGCGGTCTCCAACGACCTGTTCTACTTCAACCACGTGCCGCTGCGCCTGGAATCGCTGGTGATCACCGCGCCGGACGGCAGCACCGTGCAGCCGCAGAACGCATCCACCGGCAAGTACCGCAGCGTGTTCGACATCGAACTGAAGCAGCCGGGCACCTACCGCATCGCGTCGGTCAATGACGGCCTGTTCGCCACCTACGAGCAGAACGGCGAGCGCAAGCGCTGGCGCGGCAGCGTCGCCACCTTCGGCGAACTGCCGAAGGACGCGAAGAAGCTGGAAGTGAGCCAGTCAGTCGGCCGCGTGGAGACCTTCGTCACCAACGGCGCGCCGAACGATACTGCGCTGAAGCCGACCAACCGTGGCATCGAGCTGGTCGCCGTCGGCCACCCGAACGATCTGTTCGCCGGCGAGGAAGCCACCTTCCGCGTGCTCGTCGATGGCAAGCCGGCGGCTGGCCTGGAATTCGAGATCGTGCGTGGTGCCACCCGCTACCGCAACGCACAGGACGAGCTGAAGGTCACCAGCGATGCCAAGGGCGAGATCAAGGTGACCTGGCCGGAAGCCGGCATGTACTGGCTGGAAACCGGCACCGAGGACAACAAGACGTCGGTGAAGCAGGCCGCCAAGCGCCGCCTGAGCTACGTCGCCACGCTGGAAGTGCTGCCGCAGTAATGACGCGGACCGCGATGCCGGGCAGCCCGGCATCGCACCCGCAACGCATCACCATGACCGATTCCCTGCTCGACATCGCCCGCCTCGGCGGCACCACCATGGGCACCACCTGGAGCGTGTCGCTGGTCGCGCCGCGCCAGCGCGACCTGCACCCGCTGCACGCCGGCATCCAGGCGCGGCTGGACGAAGTGGTCGCGCAGATGAGTACCTGGGAGCCCGGTTCGGACCTGAGCCGCTACAACCGCGCCGACGCGGGCCAATGGTGCGTGCTGCCGGCCGAGACCCGCCACGTTCTGGCCTGCGCACAGGCCATCGCTTCCGCCAGTGGCGGTGCCTTCGATCCCACCCTCGGTCCGCTGGTTGCCCTGTGGGGCTTCGGTGCACATGCCGGTGAACGCCGCCAGCCCGACGACGCTACCCTGCAGGCCACGCGCGATCGCTGCGGTTGGCAGCGCCTGCAGTGGCAGGACGATGCGCTGCTGCAACCGGGTGGGCTGGAACTGGATCTCTCCGCGATCGCCAAGGGCTTTGGCGTCGACCATGTCGCTGCGTGGCTGCGCACACAGGGCATCACTGCCGCGCTGGTCGAAGTCGGCGGCGAACTGGCCGGCTACGGCCGCAAACCGGACGGCCAGCCGTGGCGCGTGCTGGTGGAGTCCGCGCCGGAAGAAGATGCGCACACCAATACCCCGCCGCGGGTGCTGGCGCTGGAGGGCAAGGCGGTGGCCACCTCCGGCGATCGCTGGCACCAGTACCAGGTCGATGGCGAGGCCTACAGTCACAGCCTGGACCCGCGTTCGGGCAGACCGGTGCGGCAGGTTGCGGCGGCAGTGACGGTGGTTGCCGATGATGCGATGCATGCTGATGCCTGGGCCACTGCGTTGACCGTGCTGGGCCGCGAACAGGGCATGGCGCTGGCCGAGCGCGAAGGCCTGGCTGCACGCTACCTGCAGCGTGCAGCAGACGGCCCGCAGGAATTCCTCAGCAGCGCCTTCCAGCGCCTGCTCGACGAGCAGAGCCCATGAGTACCCGGCCGTCGCGCGCGTGGCTCGGCAACGCGCTGGTCCTGCTTCTGCTGGCGCTGATCGGCTGGGCGCTGCTGCGCCTGCACCTCGGTGAAGCGTGGTGGCAGGGTGCGCCACCGGCGCGGCAGTCTCAGATCGCGGTACTCGCCACGGCGCTGTATGCGCTGGCCTGCGTTGCGCTGTGGTGGCGTGGGCGCCCGCGCGACGGTGCCGCAAGCGGAGACTCCGCGCCCATCCTGCTGGCCTGGTCCAGCCAGACCGGCTTTGCCCGCGAACTGGCCGAACGCAGTGCCGAGGCCCTGCGCGGAGCCGGCGTGCCAGCGCGCGTGCGCGGACTGCATGAGGTCGACGCCGTGTTGCTGGCCGGCAGCCAGCGCGCGCTGTTCATCGCCAGCACCACCGGCGAAGGTGATCCGCCCGACCACGCCCTGCCGTTCCTGCGCGGGGTAATGGCCACGCCGCCCTCGCTGCAGCATCTGCACTACGGCGTGCTCGCACTGGGCGACCGCAGCTATGGCCACTTCTGCGGATTCGGTCACCAGCTCGACCAATGGCTGCGCCAGCACGGCGCGCATCCACTGTTCGATGCAATCGAAGTCGACAACGCCGATCCGGCGGCGCTGCGTCATTGGCAGCAGTTGCTGGGACAACTCGGCGGTAACGCCAGCGAACTGCCCGACTGGAGTCCGGCCGAGTACCAGCCGTGGACGCTGCTGCAACGCGAGCATCTGAACCCGGGCAGCCCCGGCGGCCCCGTGCATTGGTTGCGCCTGCAACCCCCAGCCGATGCAGATGCGCAATGGCAAGCCGGTGACATCGCCGAGATCGGCCCACAGCACGCATCGCACACCGTGCGTGCCTGGCTGGACACACAACGCTTTGACGCGGACATCGTGCTGGATGACGGACAGACGTTGCTGGCACGCGTCGCGCGCTCGCACCTGCCCTCATTGGTTCCCCCGGGTGATCTGCCTGCGTTGCTGGCGACCCTGCAGCCGCTGCCGCACCGCGAGTACTCGATCGCCTCGGTGATGGCCGACGGTGCGGTGGAGCTGCTGCTGCGCCGCCAACTGCGCGCCGATGGAACACCGGGCATCGGCAGTGGCTGGCTGTGCGACCACGCGGCCATCGACGAACCGGTGCAGCTGCGTCTGCGCCGCAACGACAATTTCCATGGTGTGCCCGCCGATGTGCCGCTGCTGCTGATCGGCAACGGCACCGGCATCGCCGGCCTGCGCGCGCATCTGCACGAACGTGCCCTGCAGGGCGCGCGCCGCACCTGGCTGCTGTTTGGCGAGCGCACCGCCGCGCACGACTTCCACTTCGGTGAAGAACTGCAGGCGATGCTGGCCGACGGCACGCTGGCGCGGCTGGATGCGGTGTTCAGCCGAGATGGCGGCGCGCATCGCTATGTGCAGGACCGGCTGCTGGCCGAAGCGGCAACGCTGCGGCAGTGGGTGGATGAAGGCACGACGATCCTGGTCTGCGGCAGCCTGCAGGGCATGGCCCCGGCGGTGGATGCGGTGATCGAGCAGGTGTTGGGTACTGCGGGCAAGGAAGCGCTGTTGCTGGCCGGTCGTTACCGGCGCGATGTGTATTGAGGTTGCCCCATCCACGCATGGCGTGGATCTACTGAACGCACCGACGCCCGCGAACCGCCCTCTTGTGGGTGCGAACCGCGTTCTGGTGGGTGCGAACCGCTTCTGGTGGGTGCGAACCTTGGTTCGCACCATGACGCGGCATCGGCGGCCGCAGCCACGCCATGCGTGGATGGCGCCCACCGGCGCCCAGGAATCATCCCGCTGCTGCACTGACCCGTATCGCCAGCAACTCGCCACCGCCCTGCAATGCGTGCCGCTGACGTTCGCCGGCCGCCAACCATGCGGTATCGCCCGCCTGCAACGCCGGCAGCCCGCTGTCGGCACCAAACTCCGCCTGACCGGCCAGCAGATGCAGCGCCCAGGCCACGCCCGGTTCGCAGAAGAAGAACATCGCGCCCACCAGCGGCCGGTGCAGCAGTTCGGCCTGCAGCAGCTCGCGCTTCCACATCAGGTTGAAGTCGTGGGTGGTGCCATCGACCAGTTCCCCGTGCAGTGTCTCCTCACCAGCAAACCGCACTCGTCCGTGTGGCGGCAGCACTTCCGCCACGCGTCCATCGTCGAAGCGCAGGCGCACGCCATTGCCCTGCAGCAACACCAGTTCGCGCTCCACGCCGGGGAAGGCAGAGAACGCGGCATCCTGTTCGATTTCGGCCACCGACAGGCGCAGCGCCCAGTCATCGCCCTGCGCGGGCAGGCGCAGGATCTCGCGGGTCCAGCCCAGGCCGTTGCGCCAACGTTCGCGGCGGTAGTCCAGGCTGGAGATCACCTGGCTCGGAGTGTGCAGCAGGGAGTCGATGTTCATCGGCGCATTGCATCATGCCGCACGCCGTCGTGCATCACCGCGTGGCGAGCGTGCCCTGGCCACCGCACCCGCCGGCCAGCAGCTGCGAGTGCTTCAGCCAATCCTGGTCGGGGTAGTAAGCAAACACCATCGTGCCGCCACGCAACGCATCGATCAGCGGCCTGGCCACCGACAGGCGCACCGCCGGGCAACCCAGGCTGCGGCCCAGCCGCCCCTGCAGCTGCGCGGCAGCCGGGTTCACGTATGGCGCACCATGGATGACGATGGCTCGGTCACGCGCGCGGTCGTTGAAGCCCGGTTCCAGCCCGGCCAGGCGCAGCGAATATCCATTGCCACCCATGTAGGTCTCCTGCGCGGTGAACGCGCCGAGACTGGACATGAAACTGCCATCGCGGTTGGAGAAGTGCTCGGTGCGGTTCTCGCCACTGTTGCGGCCATGCGCCACCCACTCCTCGAACAGCAGGCGCTGGTGGGCCAGGTCGAACACCCACAGGCGCGGCTCGGTGGACGGGCGCGAATAGTCGATCACGCTGAGGCGATCACCATTGATGCCCAGTTCCGGCCGCTGCAGCGCACAGCGCATGGCGTGCGCCGCCAGCTGCAACACGTGGCGGTCGGCCTTGGGCGCACTGCGCGACAGCAGGGCAGCCAGATCATCGGCGCTGGTGGCAAGGGCGGGCGTCTGTGCCAGCGCCGGGGCGCTGGCCGAGGTCGCCAGCAGGCCGAACGCGGCCAGCCGGCACAGGCGGGATGCAGTCATGGGCACAACGAGGGCACTCAGTTGCCCTTGAGGGTGGACCCTGGCGGCTCGGATTCCAAGACCGGCTGCATTCCGGATTCAGCCGGGCTTGGGCGGACCGCCGGCAGCGAAGTCACCAGCAGGGTCGTGCCCGGCACCAGCACCTGGTACAGCTGGCGGGCGAAATCGGGCGGCAGCGCCATCGGCAGCGAGGGCGTGGCCAGCAGGTCCGGCGTGGCCTGGGCACGGTCCTGGCCCAGCAACGGGTAGGCCGTCCACTGGTGCAGGCGCTGGTTCACGTCCAGCGGGCTGGGGGTGTCGCTGTAACCCTGCCCCATCACGAACAGCGTGGTGCCCTGGAACGCCGGCAGGGCGTCAGCCTTCAGCGGCGACTCGCCGATCATCACGCCATCGCGCAGCACGTACAGGCGCTGGTCGTGCAGGCTGACCAGGATGCCGACCTGCCCGGCCGGCGCCGCGCTGTCGTCCCACCAGGCCTGTGCCGGGGCTCCGCCCTCGGCCTCCGGCAGCGGCTGGCCGCGCGCGTTCACCGGCGCCAGCACCGACGGATAGGCCAGGGTCATCGGTGAGCTCTTGGCATCGGCCACGACCACGGTATCGCCACGCTGGGTTTCGCTGAACAGCTTCTGCGCGAAGGCCTGCGGCAGGCGCACGCAGCCGTGCGAGGCGGGATGCCCGGGCAGGCTGCCGCCATGCAGGGCGATGCCGTCCCAGGTCAGCCGCTGCATGTACGGCATCGGCGCGCTGTTGTAGAGGTTGGACCTGTGGTCCTTGTCCTTCTGCAGGATGGTAAACACGCCGGTTGGCGTCTCGTGCCCGGCCTTGCCCGAGCTGATCGTGGTCAGGCCGATGGCAATTCCGTTGCGGTAGACGTAGGCGCGCTGCTCATCGAGGCTGACCACCAGCACGATCGGGCCGGTCGGCGAGATTTCCGGATGCCAGAGGTATTCGCCCGGCTTGAGGTCGGTCGGCCCGCGCACTTCAGCGCTGCTGGCTGCGGCAGCCGTGGGCTTGGCAGCCGCTGTCGGCGCAGCGGCATGGGCCAGCAGCGGCAGGGCCAGTGCAAGGGCGAGCATCAGGGTGGTGGGGCGGTGCGGGAGCATCCAGCGGGGGTCCTTTCCATGCGGTGCGGCCACCGTACACCATCGGCCCGTGGTGGCCGCGGCAAAACCAGACGCCGGAAATGAAACTGCCCGGCGACACAGCCATGTGTCGTACCGGGCAATCGTTACGTCCTTGTCGGCCTGCTGCCGCCCCCTCGCATCCTGCGCTGTGGGGGTAGCGTTGCATCCTGCACGCGGCCGCGTCTGTCCTGTTTGTATCTCAGCCCCTTCCACAGGTCTGTGATGCCACCATCCTGGTGATTGGTGCCGCGTCCTGCGGCGGTCGGTGGTCACGGCCATCCTGTCCGTGACCGCTGAACCAGCTTCCTGCCGGTTCCGACGATTCCTGCTGTCAGCGCCTCGGTACGGTTCGCACCGGTACCGATCCGGGTACCGGATCCGCCGGCAACAACCTGTTGCCTACGGTGATCCGCTGTCGATTCCGTTCGACGATTGCTTTCCCTATCCCCTTCACCTGCGTCAGGTCCTCGACGCGATGAAACGGGCCGTGTCTGCGCCGGTGCTCGACGATCGCCTCGGCCTTGGCGGCTCCGACCATCGTCAATCCCTGCTGCAGCGCCTGGGCATCGGCGCGGTTGATGTCGATCGGTTCGGCGGCATGCGCCCCAGCGATCCCCATGACCAGCACCAGTGCCCTCAACACGACAAACCAAGGCACAACGTGTATCTCCTTGTGATTCTGGCCGCCCCGACCGGCAATCCCGTCGGCAGGAACAGTGTCCGTCACCACATGCACACAGCCTATCGGTTTCCCGGATTTCCGTAAGCCAGCCAAATACCCGACGTGATGTAGGAAAAACCCTACTCACGGCACAGGCGTAGAATGGCCGCATCAGCCCATGCAACCGGAGTTTCAGATGGACAGCGCCAAGCTCGGCCAATTCGTCAATGACAAGTGGGACAGCGAGATTGTCCCGCAGTTGGTCGACTACATCCGCATTCCCAACAAGTCGCCGATGTTCGACGCCAATTGGGTGCAGAACGGCTACATGGAACAGGCGGTCACGCTGATGGAGAACTGGGCTAGGGCCCAGCAGCTGCCCGGCCTGAAGGTTGAAGTGGTGCGCCTGGAAGGCCGTACCCCGCTGATCTTCCTGGAAATTCCGGCCACCGGCGCCGAGACCGGCGACGACACCATCCTGCTCTACGGCCACCTGGACAAGCAGCCGGAAATGACCGGCTGGGACGACGACCTCGGCCCGTGGACCCCTGTCCTGCGCGGCGACAAGCTGTATGGCCGCGGCGGCGCCGATGACGGCTACGCCATCTTCGGCTCGCTGGCCGCCGTGCTGGCGTTGCAGGCCCAAGGCCTGCCGCACGCGCGCTGCGTGGTGCTGATCGAAGCCTGTGAAGAGTCGGGCAGCTACGACCTGCCAGCCTACGTCGACCACCTCGCCGACCGCATCGGCAAGCCGTCGCTGGTGGTCTGCCTGGATTCGGGCTGCGCCAACTACGACCAGTTGTGGTGCACCACCTCGCTGCGCGGCCTGACCGGCGGCAATTTCACCGTGAAGGTGCTCAACGAAGGCGTGCATTCCGGCGATGCCTCCGGCGTGATCCCGTCCAGCTTCCGCCTGCTGCGCCAGATCCTCTCGCGCATCGAGGACCAGGAGACCGGCCGCATCCTGATCGACGGCATGAACGTCGAGATCCCGGCCGAGCGCCTGGAACAGGCCAAGCGCGCCGCCGAAGTGGTGGATACCGAGATCTTCGAGAAGTTCCCGATGGTCGACGGCCTGCGCCCGATGAACGAGGACCTCACCGAGCTGGTGCTCAACCGCACCTGGCGCCCGGCGCTGTCGGTCACCGGCGTCGGCGGCATGCCGCCGCTGGAATCGGCCGGCAACGTGCTGCGCCCGCAGACCTCGGTGAAGCTGTCGCTGCGCCTGCCGCCGACGGCCGATGGCAAGACCTGCGGCGAGCTGCTGAAGGAAGCGCTGCTGCGCGACCCGCCGAATGGCGCGCAGGTCAGCCTGGACCTGGAAAAGGCCTCCACCGGCTGGAACGCCCCGGCGATGGCGCCGTGGCTGACCCAGGCCATCGACGACGCCAGTCAAACCTTCTTCGGCAAGCCGGCGATGTACATGGGCGAAGGCGGCTCGATCCCGTTCATGGGCATGCTGGGCGAGAAGTTCCCCGGTGCCCAGTTCATGATCACCGGCGTGCTCGGCCCGCACTCCAATGCGCACGGCCCGAACGAGTTCCTGCACATCCCCATGGGCAAGAAGGTCACCGCCTGCGTGTCCAAGGTGATCAGCGAGCACTACGCAGCCAGCCTGCGCGGCGAGACCAGCGGTTCGCCGGTGGCTGCCGACAGCGGCACCCGCCACGGCGACCACGGCTGCTGCTGATCCGGCACCCGTGACGGACGCAGCCTGGCCTTGCTAGGCTGCGTCCACCCTTGGTGGAAATCGCGCGCATGAATGGTCTGTTCGGCAGCAGCAGCTGGCTCTACATCATCCTGGTCGGCTTCTTCGTCGGCCTGCTCGGGCGTTTCTTCATGCCCGGCAACAACCGCATGGGCTGCCTGCTGACCATCGTGCTGGGCATCCTTGGCGCCCTGGTGGCCGGCTGGTTCGGCCAGTACATGGGCTGGTACGCCCCCGGTGAGCCGGCCGGTTTCCTCGGTGCGGTAGTGGGTGCGGTGGCCGTGCTGGCCGTGCTGCGCCTGTTCAGCGGCCGTCGCTGACCCCGTCCCTCCTTCCCTTCCTGTTCCCGACGTTGGCGCGCCCGGCGCGCCCGGATATGCCTGCATGACCGAACCCGCCTCCGATCCCCAGCGCAGCGCGCAGCGCCTGCAGTGGGCCCGTACCCAGCTCGATGATGCCAGCGCGGTGGTCGAACGCGCCTCGGTCGATGCCGGCATGCGCAGCTACTGGCGCACCACCAGCACGCGCGGCAGCCACATCGTGATGGATGCCCCGCCGGGGCTGGAAGATCCGAGGCCGTGGCTGCGCATGCGCGGCCTGCTGCACGACAACGGCCTGCGCGTGCCCATGCTGCTGGCGCAGGATCTGGATGCCGGCTTCCTGCTGCTGGAAGATCTCGGCGGCCCGACCCTGGCCAGGATCCTCGACGAGCGCAACGCCGATGAATGGTTCGGCCGTTCGATCGAACAGCTGCTGCGCCTGCAGGCGATCCCGGTGCCGGCCGACTTCGGCCAGTTTGGCGAGGCGCTGCTGCAGCGCGATGCCGGCCTGTTCGACGAATGGTTCCTGCAGCGCCACCTGAACCTGGAGCTGGACTGTGGCGAGATCGAAGGGCTGCAGCTGGTACACCGCCGCTTGATGGACAACGCGCTGGGCCAGGCCCAGCTGATGACCCACCGCGATTACATGCCGCGCAATCTGATGCCGGTCGAAAATGGTCCCGCAGTGCTGGATTTCCAGGACCTGGTGCGCGGCCCGATCGCCTACGACGCGATGAGCCTGTTCAAGGACGCGTTCCTTAGCTGGCCGCTGGAGCGTGTGGACGAGTGGCTGGCGCAGTACCACGAGCGTGCCCGCGACGCCGGCCTGCCGGTGCCCGACCGCGCCACCTTCCTGCGCGATGCCGACTGGATGGGCATCCAGCGCCACGTGAAGATCCTGGGCCTGTTCTGCCGGCTGCGTTACCGCGACAACAAGGGCCATTACCTCGACGACGCACCGCGCTTCATCACCTATCTGGATGAAGTGCTGCCGCGCTATCGGGAACTGGCACCGCTGCAGCAGCTGCTGGACGAGCGCATCAAGCCGGCGCTGGCCGGGCTGGGTGCACCGATGCGCGTGGCCCGATGAAGGCGCTGGTCTTTGCCGCCGGCCTCGGCGAGCGCATGCGCCCGCTGACCCTGCACACGCCCAAGCCGCTGCTGGAAGTGGCTGGCAAGCCGTTGATCGTCTGGCACCTGGAACGCCTGGCCGCACTCGGCGTGCGCGAGGTGGTGGTCAACACCGCATGGCTGGCCGAACAGTTCCCGGCGACGCTGGGCGATGGCAGCCAATGGGGCCTGCAACTGCATTTCCTGTACGAAGGAGCGACCCCGCTGGAGACCGGCGGTGGCATCCTCAACGCCCTGCCGGTGCTGGGCGATGCCCCGTTCCTGGTGGTGAACGGCGACATCTGGACCGATTTCGATTTCGCCACGCTGCCGCGCGAGCCGCGGGGCCAGGCGCACCTGGTGCTGGTCGACAATCCGGTTCAGCACCCGCACGGTGACTACCGCCTCGATGCGCAGGGGGTGCTGCACCACGATCGCGAAGGCCCCTGCCTGACCTATGCCGGCATCGGCGTGTACCGTCCTTCGATCGTGGCCGACTGGCGCACGGTGATCGGCGAGGCGCCGGGCAGCGAGCGGCTGCCGCCGAAGTTCTCGGTGGTGCCGCTGCAGAAGCATTTCATGGCGCAGGGGTTGATGACCGGGCAGCACCATCGCGGGCGCTGGACCGATGTCGGCACCGTGGATCGCCTGCGTGCGCTGGATGCTGAGTTGGCGGCGAACGGCTGAGCCCCTCGTGGCTGGTCGCTCAGATCAAAAGCCGTGCTTGGCCGGGCGGGTGGGCCATGCAGGGGACGCTGCAAGTACGTCCCTGTAAGCTCGATGGCGCCATCCATGGCGCCAACGCCCCTGCATGGCCCACCCGACCAGCCTCTGACAGTTTCCGTGGGCGTCCAGCCACGGAAGAAAGAAAGAAAAGCAAAAGCGGGTCGCTTCGCTGCGCTTGCTCTGGTGACGACCAACGGTCGTCACCCACCACAAGCAAGACACGTGTCGACCAAGGTCGACACCCACCAACAGCAGTCAGCAGTAAGCAGTAAGCAGTGCAGTACGCAGTCCCGGCAGATCGCGGCCAACTGTCGAAGGCGGGGTGGGTCCGGTTGCGGGGGCGTGAGCCGCATGGATGCGGCGACCGAGCTTACAGGGACGTACTTGCAGCGTCCCCCGCAACCGGACCCACCCCGCCATCCCACGGAGATGGCCAGCTTTTGACGTTGACGTTGATTCGGCGGGTGCAGGGCGCAGCCCTGCAAACAAACCCACCCTCAGTAGCGGGGCCGGCCTTCTTCCAGCACCTGGCGCAGGAACGGCACGGTGATCCGCCGCTTCGCCGCCAGCGACTCGCGGTCCAGCCAGTCCAGCAGCGTGATCAACCCACCCAGTTCGCGCCCGGTATGCGACAGCAGCCACTCGATGGATGCCTCGTCGATCGCCAGGCCGCGTCGCAGCGCGCGTTCGCGCAGCACCGCTGCCCGCCCCTCCTCATCCAGCGGCTGCAGCAGCACGCGCACGCACTGGCCCAGCCGTGAACGCAGGTCCGGCAGCACCAGGCCAAGCGCTTCCGGCGCCTTCTGCGCCGTGTACAGCACGGTCACGCCTGCAGCGCGCGCGCGGTTGTGGAAATCGAACAGCGCGATCTCGTCGTCGCGGTTGCCGGCAACCTCGTCCAGGCCGTCCAGCGCCACCAGCTCACGCGCCTCCAGCCCATCCAGCGCCGCACGCACGCGGCCGGCTGCACTGGCCAGCGGCACATAGGTCGGCAGGCGCCCTGCCTGCTCGGCGCTGGAACACATCGCCAGCGCCTGGTGGGTCTTGCCCGTGCCCGCCGCACCTTCCAGGTAGACCCAATCGTGGCTGGCACCCACCGCGATCGCGCGCAGCTGCGCCAGCGCGCCATCCGGCGCGCCGATGAAGGTCTCCAGGCGCTGGTCCCGCGGGTAATGCAGGGCCAGCGGCAGTTGCGGCACACCCATCACTTCAGGTCGGGGCCTTTTTCGTTCGGAACGATGATATGGGGCGCATCGACCACGCCGTCAAGCACGATTGCCGGCTTCTCGCCCACGTACAGCTCGCTCTGGCGGTAACGCTGGTGCGCGTAGCGCAGCAGCACGTTGGTCACCGCCGCCACCGGCAGCGCGAGCAGCATGCCGAGGAAGCCGAACAGCTGGCCGCCGGCCATCACCGCGAAGATCACCGCCACCGGGTGCAGGCCGATCTTGTCACCGACGATGCGTGGGGTCAGTACGTAGCTCTCCAGCAGCTGGCCCACGGTGAACACCACGCCGACCAGGATCAGCAGCTTCAGGTCGAAGCCCTGTGCCTGCACCAGCGCGGCGATCACCGCCATCAGCACGCCGGTGGTCGCGCCCAGGTACGGGATGAAACTGATCAGACCGGCAATCAGGCCGATCAGCAGGCCCAGCTTGAGGCCGACCAGCGACAGGCCGCCGGCATAGATCACGCCCAGTGCCAGCATCACCAGGAACTGGCCGCGGATGAACGCGCCCAGCACCTCGTTGGACTCACGCGCCAACGCGCTGATGGTGCCAATGTGGTTGCGCGGAATCACCGACGCCACGCGCTCGACCAGCTTGTCCCAATCACGCAGGAAGTAGAACGCCAGGATCGGCAGCAACAGGATGTTGACCACCCAGGTCACCATCGCGAAGCCGGAGCGCGAGACGTAGCCCATGAACGTGGTGGCGAAGCCGCCGGCCTGCTGCCAGTGGCTGCGCACCCATTCGATCAGGCGGTCCGGGTCCAGCCACTGCATCACTTCCAGGCCGGTCTTCTGCTCGAACCAGGGAATCCCCTTCTCCATCAGCCACGCCTGTGCCTGCGGGGCAACCGCGATCAGGGTGGTGATCTGGCGCTCGATCATCGGTACCAGCACCAGCAGCAGCGCCACGATCACCAGCACCATCGCCGCAAACACCAGCACTACGCCGGTCATGCGCGAGCGGCCGGTGGCCTCGATGCGGTCCACCAGCGGGTCACCCAGCCAGGCCAGCGCCAGCGCCAGCACGAACGGGGTCAGGATCGGCGCCAGCAGCCACACCACCCAGCCGATCAGGCCGGCGAACAGGATGTATTTCAGGCGGCGCAGGAACTGCGCGATTTCCGCTTCCGGGGTCAGAGTCATCGCAGGCGGTACTCGTTGCTGACCGGGGCGGCCACCGGAGTACCGGTGGTGTCGTCGATCGGAGCGGGCAGGGCCGGCAGCGGAGCGCTCGGCACCAGCACGCCGTTGTCGCCCAGCATGCGGTTGAAGCCGGCCAGGCCGGTGGTCATCTCCAGGTTCAGCTCCAGCTGGCCAGCCGAGGCATGCAGGGGGGTGACATTGCGCACCACCGGCACCTCGCGCAGGCCAGCGGCCAGACGCAGGTAGTCGTCGGCGCTGTTGATGCCGGTGACCACCACACGGTAGGTCCCGGCCTGACCGACGGCGGCGCCGGCCTTGGCATAGCGTTTGACCAGCGCATCGGCGGCGCCGTCGGCACCGGCCGCCATCGCGCGCATGGCGTTGGCGTCCTTGCTGGTCCACTTGTTCAGTTCACGGCCGTTGTCGACGAACACCCAGTCCGCCTGCCAGCCGCCATTGGCGCGGTACAACTTGCCGATCAGCTGCATCGGCGGCGAGTAGCGCGAGGAGGCACGGGCCACGGCGGCACTGTCCTGGCGCCAGATCGCACCCGCCAGCGCCTGTTCGGCGGCGCCACCACTGGGCAGGCCCAGTTTGTAGCCGCGCTCGATGGCGCGGTTCAGCAACGGCCGGGCGGCGTTGGCCTGCTGCACGCTGACCAGGCGCGGGCCACTGCCATCGTCGACGGCCAGCCACAGCACCGGCTTCGGTCGCGGCTGCGGCCACAGCGGCAGGCCCAGCGCCGACACCAGCGAGTCGACATCATCCTCGCGGAAGCGGGCCACCAGCAGGGTACGGAAGCTTGGGGCGCCACTGGCGCCCACGCTCTGGTCCTGCTTGTAGTCGTAGCTGGCCACGTAGTCCTTGGCGTTGCGCAGCGCCTGCACCACGCCGGGGCGGGACATCACGCTGCGGTCGCCGGACAGCTTGCCCAGTACCACGCTCAGGGCGCGGGCCAGGGCGCCGTTGCGATCGGCCTCGGCTTGGCTGTTGACGGGCACTTCGGCCTCGTACGCGCCACTGGCGGTGGCGACATCACCCTCGGTGCGAAGGCCGCTCTGGGCCATCGTGGCCACCGGCAGGCTCAGCGCAAGGAGCAGGGTCAGAATCAGGCTGCGGCGCATCAGGACATCCATTGGCTCGACGTATCCGGGGGAATTGTTGCCCGAATACGGCCTTTGCGCCAATGCGGCCTGTTAAAATCGCCCGTTCAACCCCTGCCAGCGCCGACGCCCGTGACCAACACCCCGTCTTCCGCCCCCTCCCCCCTCACCTACCGTGACGCGGGGGTCGACATCGACGCCGGCAATGCGCTGGTCGAGCGGATCAAGCCCCTGGTCAAGCGCAGCTTCCGCCCGGAAGTGATGGGCGGCCTGGGTGGCTTCGGTGCCCTGTTCGACCTGTCCAACAAGTACCGCGAGCCGGTGCTGGTGTCGGGTACCGACGGCGTGGGCACCAAGCTGAAGCTGGCCCACCAGCTGAACCGCCACGATACGATCGGCATCGACCTGGTCGCCATGTGCGTGAACGACGTGCTGGTGCAGGGCGCCGAACCGCTGTTCTTCCTGGACTACTTCGCCACCGGCAAGCTGGACATCGACACCGCCGCAGCGGTCGTGGGCGGCATCGCCAACGGCTGCACCGAGGCCGGCTGTGCGCTGATCGGCGGCGAAACCGCTGAAATGCCCGACATGTACGCCCCCGGCGAATACGACCTGGCCGGCTTCACGGTCGCCGCGGTGGAGAAGAGCGAGCTGAAGGACGGCGCCAGCGTGGCCGCCGGCGACGTGCTGATCGGCATCGCCTCCTCCGGCCCGCACTCCAACGGCTACTCGCTGGTGCGCCGCATCTACGACCGCGCCGGTCGCCCGGCCGATCTGGAGCTGGAAGGCGGCGTGAAGCTGGTCGATGCGCTGATGGCACCGACCCGCCTCTATGTGAAGCCGATCCTGTCGCTGCTGAAGTCGCACGGCGAGGCCATCCATGGCATGGCCCACATCACCGGCGGCGGCCTGACCGAGAACATCATCCGCGTAGTGCCCGACGGCCTCGGCCTGGACATCCAGGCGTCGTCATGGACCCTGCCGCCGGTGTTCCGGTGGCTGCAGAAGGAAGGCGCGGTGGCCGACAGCGAGATGTGGCGCACCTTCAACTGCGGCATCGGCTTCGTGCTGATCGTCGCAGCGGACCAGGTGGCTGCCGTTTCCGATGCAGTCAAGGCGCAGGGCCTGGAGCACTGGACCATCGGCCAGGTGGTCACCGCCGAAGGCGCCGAACGCGTCCACATCGGCTGACGCCGGCAACCCAGGAGCCCCGCATGGACGCAACGCCCCCTTTGTCGCCCGCCCCCGTGCCGCCGCCGCTGGCGACGGTACCGCCGTTCAGCGCGCAGGATGCCGACCACCTGCGCATGCTGGCCATCGCACACTACGTGGTCGGTGGCCTGATCGTGCTGTTCTCGCTGATCTTCATCCTGCACATCGTGATCGGCATCGCCGCGTTGACCGGCAGCCTGCCGATGAAGTCCGGCGGCGAGCCCTCCTCGCTGGAGGAACAGCGCCTGATGGGCTGGGTGTTCACCGTTCTCGGCTGCGTCGTCGTGTTCGGTGGCATCACGCTGGGCGCGTTCGTGGCCTATGCCGGCCGCTGCCTGTCCCGCCGCCGTCGCCATCTGCTGTGCCTGATCGCGGCTGGCCTGGCCTGCCTGTTCACGCCGGTCGGCACGGTGCTGGGGGTGTTCAGCCTGATCACCCTGCTGCGCCCGCAGGTCAAGGCCGCCTTCGACCTTCCCGCCGCGACCGCATGACCGCCTCCGGCAATCCACCGCCGCTGCCGCATCAGACCCTGGCGCAGCTGCAGCTGACCAGCCATCTGCAGACACTGAGAGTGCTGTTCTACGCCCTGGCCGGTTTCCACTGGGTCGCCGCGGTGGCGTTCCTCGGCCTCAGCGGCTGGGTGGCCCAGTCGCGCGGGTTGGAGCATGCCTGGATGCTGGCCACGGTCTATGCGTACATCGCCGTGCTGGCCGCCGTGCTGGGGTTCGTGCAGCTGCACACCGCGCGCCAGCTGTCACATCGCACCGGGCTGGCCTGGTGCCAGCGCGCGGCGTGGCTGGGCGTGCTGGCTGGACCACTGGGCATGGCGTTGGCCGCTTATGCCTGGGTGTTCCTGTCCAAGCCGGAGATGGCTGCGCTGTTCGACCGCGGTGATCACCTCAGTGCCTGAACCTGCCGGCAGACGCCGCGCCCTATCCTGATCGATTTCCCATGTCCGCGCCTGTCCTCCCGACGTCTGCTTCGCCCACCACCCGCCGCTTCCCGGGCCCGAAGAAGTGGGCTTTCGCCGCCGTACTGGCGGTGTTCGCGATCAGCTGGATCCACCCGCTGTGGCCCATCGAGCAGGCCCTGCACAGCACGCTGACCGTGGTCGGTCTGGCCGCCCTGCTGTGGGTCGACCGCCGCGGCGGCTGGCTGGGCAACGGCGCCTTCATCGCCATCTGCGGCTTCATCGCCCTGCACTGCGTGGCGGCGCGCTGGCTGTATTCCAACGTGCCCTACGACGCCTGGGCGCAGATGCTGACCGGCTGGTCGCCGAATGCGGCCTTCGGCTGGCAGCGCAACCATTTCGACCGCCTCATCCACTTCCTGTTCGGCGTCTGCTTCACCCCCGCACTGCTGCAGCTGGCCCGTCATGCGTGGCCGGCGCTGCGCCTGGGCCAGGCCTTCACCCTGGCGGTGATGACGGTGATGTGTGCCAGCCTGGTCTACGAATGGTTCGAATGGGCCATCGCGCTGGCGCTGTCGCCGGATGCCGCCGAAGCCTACAACGGCCAGCAGGGTGACATGTGGGATGCGCATGCCGACATGCTGATGGCGACCGTCGGCAGCCTGCTGACCTGGCCTCTGATCCGCCGGAGTTCCCTGCAATGACCGCCCCAACCCGCATCGCTGTGCTCGCCTCGGGCCGCGGCAGCAACCTGCAGGCCATCCTCGACGCGATCGGCAGCGGCCGCCTGTCGGCCGAGGTGGTCGGCGTGTTCTCCGACCGCCCCGCCGCAGAGGCCCTGCTGCGTGTCGATGCCGGCCTGCGCTGGGCGCATGCACCGAAGGAATTCAGCGACCGCGCCAGCTACGAGCAGGCGCTCGGCGATGCGCTTGCCGCGGTACAGCCGGACTGGATCGTCTGTGCCGGCTACATGCGCATCCTTGGTCCGGCCTTCGTGCAGCGTTTCGATGGCCGCCTGGTCAACATCCACCCGTCGCTGCTGCCGCTGCACAAGGGCCTGGACACCCACGCGCGGGCGCTGCAGGCCGGTGACGCCGAGCATGGCGCCAGCGTGCACCTGGTGGTCCCCGAACTGGATGCCGGCGCGGTCCTGGCGCAGGCCCGCGTGCCGGTGCGGCCCGGCGACGACGCGCAGGCGCTGGCCGCACGCGTGCTTGCGGTGGAGCATCCGCTGCTGATCGCCACACTGCAGCTGCTGTGCGAAGGCCGCCTGGCTGAACGGGAGGGTCAGCCCTGGCTGGACGGTCACCCCCTGTTTAGCCCCTTGGCCCTAGATTCCGCCGGAAACCTGAACCGGTAACGCTCTTGCACACGCCCCGCTGACTGCGGGGCTGGCATCCTGCCCCCTCCCGCGGTTCCTGTCCTCCATGAAGACCACGACGCTGCTGTCCACTTCACTGCTGTTGTCGCTTGCCGCGCTTCCCGCTGTGGGCTGGGGCCAGGCGCAGCCGCCTGCGGCTTCCCCGCCGCCCACACCCGCTGCGCTGCCACCGAACGAGCCCAGTGTGCCGCTGTTGCCGGCACTGGCCTGGGAGCCGCCGCCGCTGCAGCCGTTCACAGCCACCTACCAGGCCTTCTACAAGGGCAAGGAAGCGGGTGATGCCAGCATGCAGGTCACCCACACCGGCGGCAGCCAGTGGCGCGTGGACATGCAGGTGGTCGGCCGCCGCGGCTTTGCCAGCGTGCTCGGCCTGAACATCGAGCAGAGCACGGTGTTCGAGGAGCGCAGTGGCGTCTACGCACCGCTCAGCCAGAGCACGGTGCGCAAGGGCCTGTTCCTGGGCAAGAAGGCCGTGGGCACTTACAACTGGCAGGCCGGCACCGCGCAATGGACCGGCGACGTCAAGAAGGAGCGCGCGCAGCCGATCCCGCTGCGGGCCGGCGACCAGAGCGCGCTGCTGATCAATCTGGCGATCATGCGCGATGCGCGTCCGGGCGCCACCATGCATTACCGCTACGTGGACATGGGCAAGGTCCGAGAACACGACTACCAGGCCGCGCCGCAGACCGAGAACGTCGAGGTCGGCGACCTGTCCTACAACGCGCTGCGGGTCTACCGGACCAACGGTGGCAGAAACGAAACCATTCTCTGGATCGCCAACGGTGTCCCCACCCCGGTGCGCATCCTGCAACGCGAAGACGGCGAAGACCGCGTCGACCTGCGCCTGATCGAATACCAAGGAGTCTGAGCATGAATACCCTGACCCGCCCCCTCACCTGGATCGCAGCCGCTGCCCTGACCGTGGCCAGCCTGCCGGCCATGGCGCTGGAACCGTTCAAGGCGGATTACCTGGCCAGCTACATGGGCATGCAGGCCAACGGCACCATGACCCTGGCCAGCGAAGGCAGCAACAAATGGCGCTACAGCCTGCAGGTGAAGAACCAGCTGGCCGACCTCAGCCAGAGCACGGTGTTCGAGGAAGTGCGTGGCCAGCTGCGTCCGCTCAGCAGCCAGGACCGTTCGGCGCTGCTGGTGAAGAAGCGCAACGTGCAGGCCAACTACAACTGGACCAGCAACCAGGCCACCTGGACCGGCGACATCAAGCCGGACCGTGCGGGCCCCATCGCGCTGAAAGCAGGCGACATGGACGCGCTGCTGATCAACCTGGCGATCGCCCGTGACCTGGCCGCCGGCAAGCCGCTGACCTATCGCATGGTGGACGAAGGCCGGATCAAGAACATGACCTACCGCGTGATCGGCAAGGAATCGATCACCGTGGCCGGCAAGAGTTACGAGGCGACCAAGGTCTCGCGCGCCGACGGCAACAAGGAGCTGATCGCCTGGATCGTGCCGGACTTCCCGGTGCCGGCGCGCATGCTGCAGCGTGAGAGCGGCCGCGATGCGCTGGACCTGACCATCAAGGCGATGAACTGAGTGCCGGGGTCGGATCCCATCCCCTCGGGGATGGGCTCTGACCCCGGTTGTGTGGCTGGGGTCAGAGCCCTTTCCGATGGAAAGGGCTCCGACCCCGGGCCCCGCGAAAAGAAAACGCCCGCTTTCGCGGGCGTTTTTCTTACTTCTTTTCCTCGGCCGCCGCCGGCTTGAACTCGGTGCGGCAGTCCACGCGGATCTGCTCGCCGGTGCTGCGCCAGACAAAGGTGCGGCAGTGACGGTTGCCGTCCTGGCTGTCGTTCACCGCGACCGCATAGAACGACTCGATGATTTCATCACGCGAGACCGTGCCGTCGCCGTTCCAGTCCATGTCCTTCTGCTCGATGCCCTGGGTGATGGCGATGTTGGCGTACCAGGCATAGCCCAGCCACGCCAGCACGATCAGCACCAGGGCCAGCAGCGCCTTGCGACGCGGGCTGAACTTGCCGCGCAGGATCATGGCACGCGCCGGATGGTGGCGCCGAGCGAAGACAGCTTCTCTTCGATGTTCTCGTAGCCACGATCAAGGTGGTAGATGCGGTCGATGGTGGTATCGCCGCTGGCCATCAGGCCGGCCAGGATCAGCGAGGCCGACGCTCGCAGGTCGGTCGCCATCACCGGTGCGCCGCTCAGGTGCTCGCTGCCACGCACGATGGCGGTGTGGCCTTCAACCTGGATGTCCGCGCCCAGGCGCAGCAGTTCGTTGACGTGCATGAAACGGTTCTCGAAGATCGTTTCGTTGATCACGCCCACGCCGTCAGCCACGCAGTTGAGTGCCATGAACTGCGCCTGCATGTCGGTCGGGAATGCCGGGTACGGCGCGGTGGTCAGGTTGACCGCCTTCGGCCGCCGGCCCTGCATGTCCAGGGTGATGCTGTCGTCGGTGGTCTCGATCTTCGCACCGGCCTCGACCAGCTTGGACAGCACCGCGTCCATGGTGTTCGGGCGCGCACGGTTGACGGTGACCTTGCCACCGGTCATCGCCGCGGCCACCAGGAAGGTGCCGGTCTCGATGCGGTCGGGCAGCACTTCGTGGCGGCCACCGGACAGGCGCTCGACGCCCTCGATCACCAGGCGGGCGGTGCCCAGGCCTTCGATCTTCGCGCCCAACGCGATCAGGCAGTGCGCCAGGTCGGTCACTTCCGGTTCCATCGCGCAGTTGTCGAGGACGGTGGTCCCTTCAGCCAGCACCGCGCCCATCAGCACGTTCTCGGTGCCGGTGACGCTGACCATGTCGAAGGTGAAGTGGCCACCCTTCAGGCGCTTGGCGCTGGCCTTGATGAAGCCGTTCTCGACCACGATCTCGGCGCCCAGCGCCTGCAGGCCCTTGATGTGCTGGTCGACCGGTCGCGAGCCGATCGCGCAGCCGCCCGGCAGCGACACTTCGGCGGCGCCGAAGCGGGCCAGCAGCGGGCCCAGCACCAGGATCGAGGCGCGCATGGTCTTGACCAGCTCATACGGTGCGACGTGCTGGTTGACCGGACGCGGGTCGACCACGATCGCGCTGCCGCGCGACAGCGTGCCCTGGTCGATGGTGACCTTGGCGCCCAGCTCGCCAAGCAGCTTCACCGTGGTGACCACGTCGTGCAGGTGCGGCACGTTGGTGATCTCCACCGGCTCATCGGCCAGCAGGGTCGCGCAGAGAATGGGGAGGACGGCGTTCTTGGCGCCGGAGATGCTCACTTCACCGTGCAGCGCAGCGCCGCCGGTCACAACGATCTTGGCCATGTATTCGGGATCTTCTGCGGTTCAGCCGGCTTCGGCCGGGGTCACGGTTTTCAGCGCCAGCGCGTGGATCGCGCCGCCCATCAGGTCGCCCAGGGTGGCATACACCATGCGGTGGCGGGCCAGCGGCATCTTGCCGGCAAAGGCCTCGCAGACCACGGTCGCTTCGAAATGCACGCCATCGTCGCCCTGCACGTCGGCGCGGGCGCCGGGCAGGCCGGTTTCGATCAGATTGCGGATGGTGTCGGCGTCCAACGGGCTTTCCTAATAAAATGTGGGTCCATTCTACTTCCGCTGCGTGGCGTCCGCATGGCCGAATCCCTGTTGCCCCCCCGTTCCGTCGACCCTGCCGGCCTGGTTGCCAGTGGCCGCCGCGTGTTCGAGATCGAGCGGCAGGCCCTGGATGCCGTGGCCGACCGCCTCGGCGAGGCCTTCCAGCAGGCCTGCCAGGCGATCCTGGCCAGCCGCGGGCGGGTGGTTGCCACCGGCATGGGCAAGTCCGGGCATATCGCGCGCAAGATCGCCGCCACCCTGGCCTCTACCGGTACGCCGGCGTTCTACGTGCACCCCGGTGAAGCCGGCCACGGCGACCTGGGCATGATCACCGAGGACGACGTCGTGCTGGCCCTGTCCTACTCGGGCGAATCGGACGAGGTGCTGATGCTGCTGCCGGTGCTCAAGCGCCAGGGCAACCTGCTGATCTCCATGACCGGCCGCCCGCAGTCCAGCCTGGCCACCGCCGCCGACATCCATCTGGACGTGAGCGTGCCGGCCGAGGCCTGCCCGCTGGCGCTGGCACCCACTTCCAGCACCACCGCCTCGCTGGCGATGGGCGATGCACTGGCCGTGGCCCTGCTCGATGCACGTGGCTTCACCGCCGATGACTTCGCCCGCTCGCACCCGGCCGGCAGCCTCGGCCGTCGCCTGCTGCTGCACATCACCGACGTCATGCACACCGGCGACGACCTGCCCAGCGTGGGCGCCGACGCCAGCCTCAGCGAGGCGCTGGTGGAAATGAGCCGCAAGCGGCTGGGCATGACCGCCGTGGTTGACGCCGACGGCGTGCTGATCGGGCTGTTCACCGACGGCGACCTGCGCCGTGCGCTGGACAGCGCGCTGGATGTGCGCACGGCGAAGATCGCCGACGTGATGACCCGCAACCCGCGCACCATCGGCGCCGACCAGCTGGCGGTCGAGGCCGCCCGCCTGATGGAGACCCACAAGATCACCGGCCTGATCGTGGTTGATGGCCAGGGCCGCGCGGTTGGCGCGCTGAACATTCATGACCTGTTGCGGGCCCGGGTGGTTTAACCGACAGTCCGTAGACCCCATTCAGTCTGTAACGCCGCACCCGCCCATAACGAGCCTGCCGCCCTGATGCCCTGGTCCCCCCTGCCCGCCTTCCCCGCCCACCTGCATGCCGCTGCGGCCCAGATCCGCCTGGCCTGCTTCGACGTGGACGGCACCCTCACCGACGGTCGGCTGTACTACGACAAGGACGGCAACGAGAGCAAGGCGTACTTCGTGCAGGATGGCCTGGGCCTGAAACTGCTGCAGCAGCACGGTATCCACCCCGTGCTGATCACCGCGCGCAACAGCCAGTCCGCGCTCAAGCGCGGCGCCGACCTCGGCATCGACACCCAGATCGCCGTGGGCGACAAGCTGGCCAGCGTGCAGGCGCTGTGTGCGCAGCACGGGATCGGCCTGGAACAGGTGGCGTTCATGGGCGATGACCTGCCCGATCTGGCGCCGCTGGGTGCGGTCGGCCTTGCGGTGGCCCCGGCCAATGCCCATCCGTGGATCGCCGAACGCGTGCATTGGCAGACCCGCGCCGAGGGTGGCCGTGGCGCCGCGCGCGAGCTGTGCGACATCCTGCTGGCCGCCCAGGGCCGCGCGGATGCGGTGCTGGCGAGGTTTGGCGCATGAACCTGCCCACCTTGAACTGGCGCACCGTGCTCGGCATCAGCCTGCTGCTGGCCGCCCTGCTGAGCAGCTGGGCGGCGCTGCGCAACCGCGACAAGGGTCCAGCCACGGGGGGCCAGGAAATCGGTGTGGATTACATCCTGCATGACTTCCAGATCGTCGCCCTGGATGAGCACGGCAAGGAATCGACCACCCTGCGCGCACCGCGGCTGGAGCGCCAGCGCGGCGACCAGACCATCAACATTGCCACCCCGCTGTTCGAGATGCCGGACAAGGATGGCAAGCACTGGACGCTGCGTGCCGAGACCGGCTGGCTCAGCGCCAAGGGCGACGAGATGAAGCTGCGCGGCAAGGTTGCCGGCGACAGCCCGGCGGGCCCGGGCGTGGTGCCGACCACCTTCCGCACCGACCACCTGGACGTGTTCCCGAAGGAGAACCGCGCCCGTACCGACGCCCTGGTGACCATGACCCGCCCGGGCATGGAACAGTCCGGCGTCGGCTTCGAAGTGGATTCGAAGAACAACACGTATCATTTCCTCAGCCAGTCCAAGGGCCGTTACACGCCCAGACGCTGATTCCGCCGCCAGCCCGCGACGTCTCCGGACAGGCGCAGGGCCGGCAGCCCCACCCTCCGCCCCCGGCCCGCCCGGCAGGCCCCCACCGGTAGAACGGACCCCGATGAAGATTCCCTTTGCCGCCGTACTCGCGCTCGGTCTTCTTGTCCCCAGCGCCGCCTTCGCCAAGTCCACCGACCGCAACGAAGACATGCACATCGATTCCGGCGCCCAGTCCGGCATGCTCACCGGCGACGGCAAGACCGTGCTGTCGCAGGGCGTGATCATCACCCAGGGCACGCTGGACCTGCGTTCGTCCGAGGCCGAGATCTACCTCAAGGACGGCGAGGCCGTGCGCGTGGTCTTCACCGGCAAGCAGGCCAAGATGAAGCAGCAGCTTGATGACGGCACCTGGATGGATGCGCTTGCTGATCGCATCGACTACGACATCAAGACCGAGATCATCACCCTGACCGGCAACTACAAGGTCACCAGCGCGCGCGGCACCAATGCCGGCCAGCGCATGGTCTACAACACCCGCACCGGCGAGATGAACTCCGGTGGTGACGGCAGCCGCGTGCGTACCGTCATCCCGCCGAAGAACAAGACCCCGGCCGCGCCTGCGGCACAGCCCAAGGCCACCACGCCGGCACAGCCGGCCGGGAGCAGGAAGTAATGCTCGTCGCCAAGGGCCTGCGCAAAAAGTACAAGCAGCGCGAAGTGGTCAAGGACTTCGGGCTGACCCTCGATGCGGGTGAAGTGGTCGGCCTGCTCGGCCCCAACGGTGCCGGCAAGACCACCTGTTTCTACATGATCGTCGGTCTGGTGGCCGCCGATGCCGGTAGCATCGTGCTCGACGGCAAGGACATCACCGGCGACCCGATGTACACCCGCGCCAAGCAGGGGGTGGGCTACCTGCCGCAGGAACCGTCGGTGTTCCGCAAGCTTACCGTGGCCGACAACATCCGCCTGGTGCTGGAACTGCGCGAGGACCTGGACTCGGCCGGCCGCGAGCGCGAATTGAACGGCCTGCTCGACGAACTGCAGCTGGGCCATGTCGCCGACCAGCTCGGCGCCAGCCTGTCCGGTGGCGAACGCCGCCGCTGCGAGATCGCCCGCGCACTGGCCGCACAACCGCGCCTGATCCTGCTCGACGAACCGTTCGCCGGTGTCGACCCGATTTCGGTCGGCGAGATCCAGCGCATCGTCACCCACCTCAAGCAGCGTGGCATCGGCGTGCTGATCACCGACCACAACGTGCGCGAGACCTTGGGTATCTGCGACCGCGCGTATATCCTCGCCGAGGGCAGCGTGCTGGCCCAGGGTTCGCCGGAGGCGATCCTGGACAACGCCGATGTACGCCGCGTCTACCTCGGGGATTCCTTCAAGCTGTGAAGCAGTCGCCGGGGCCCTTTCCTTCCTTTCGGCACAGGCATGAAGACTCGGCTGCAGACATCGTTGGGACAGCAACTGGTGCTCACGCCCCAGTTGCAGCAGGCGATCAAGCTGCTGCAGATGTCGGCCACCGAACTGGAGCTGGAGATCGCGCAGGCAGTGGAAAGCAACCCACTGCTGGACTGGGCCGACAGCAACGACGGCAGCGCCGCCAATGAAGGCAGCGATGGCAACGACAACGAAGCGCCTGCAGAGCGCAGCGATGAGGGCGACGACTGGGCGCCGACCGAACTGGACTGGACGACGACCGGCAGCGGTGGCAGCTTCGATGATGACGACGACAATGGCAGCGCTGCCGAGCGCGTAGCCGAAACCGAAACACTGGCCGACCATCTGCTGTGGCAGCTGCATCTGTCGCATCTGTCCTCGCGTGATCGCAGCATCGGTGCCGCACTGATCGATGCACTGGACGACGACGGTTACCTGCGCGAACCGCTGGCCACCATCGCTGAAACCCTGTTGCCGGCGATCCACGCCGACGATGACGAGATCCTCGCCGTGCTGCATCGCATCCAGCGCTTCGATCCGGTGGGTGTGGCCGCACGCACGCTGGGCGAATGCCTGCTGCTGCAGCTGGATGTGCTGGCCGGCGACACGCCCGGCCTGCTCCTGGCGCGACAGATTGCCGCAGGACCCTTGGAACGTTTGCCGCGCAGCGGCGTCGCCGGGCTCGCCCATGAGTTGAAGCTGCCGCTGGACGAGGTCGAGACTGCCGTGGCGCTGCTGCGCTCGCTGGACCCGCGCCCGGGCACGCAGATCGCGCCGCTGTCGCAGGACACCTACGTGGTGCCGGATGTGGTGGTGTGGCGGCAGAACGGCGTATGGCGCGCAGCGCTGGCCGCGCATGCCGGGCCGAAGGTGGTGATCCACCGCGGCTACGAACAGCTGATCCGACGTTGTGGCGACGCCGATGCCGGCTACCTGCGTGCCCAGCTGCAGGAAGCGCGCTGGCTGCTGAAAGGGCTGCAGCAGCGTGGTGACACCCTGCTGCGCGTCGTGCGCAGCCTGATCCTGCAGCAGGCCGGCTTCCTCGAATTCGGCGAGCAGGCGCTGCGTCCACTGACCCTGCGCGAGATCGCCGCCGAGCTCGGCCTGCACGAATCCACGGTCTCGCGCGCGATCGCCCGCAAGCACGTGCGTACCCCGCGAGGCACCCTGCCGCTGCGCGCCTTCTTCGCCTCGGGCATCGATACCGAGAGCGGTGGCGAGGCGTCCAGCACCGCCATCCAGGCGATGATCCGGCGCCTGATCGACGACGAGAACCCGCGCAAGCCGCTTTCTGACGCCAAGCTGGCTGACCTGCTCAAATCGTCGGGAATTCCAGTAGCGCGACGCACCGTGGCGAAGTATCGTGAAGCCATGAACATTTCCGCCTCGCACGAAAGGGTCAGAATCGCTTGACGCGCCGCCGCGCCCGGCGGAGAGGTTCATTGGCACATCCGAACACAGGAGAAACCCGATGCGCATCGAAACGTTTGGCAAAGATGTCGAAGTCACCCCGGCCCTGCAGTCCTATGTTGAGGAGAAGCTGGCCCGGATCGGAAAGCACTTCGACCAGCACTGCGAAGCGCGGGTGACCCTCAAGCTGCAGAAGACCGAACACCACGTCGACGCCAGCCTCAACATTCCCGGCCAGACCCTGCACGCCGAGGCCAATGCCCAGACCATGTATGCCGCGATCGACCTGCTTGCGGACAAGCTTGACCGTCTGGTGATCAAGCACAAGGAGAAAAAACAGCAGCACGCACCGCTGCCGGTGGGCGACAATGGTGGCTGATCGCCACCGTTCCCCGCAGACATGCCCCTGACTGACCTCCTGGCGGCCGTGCAGACCCAGCTCTGCACGGCCACCGACCGTGACAGCGTCCTGCAGGCCGCCGCCGGGTTGCTGGCCTGCCGCCAGGCCAACGCCGAACAGATCTATCTGAACCTGTGCCAGCGCGAAGCGCTGGGCAGCACCGCCATCGGCCACGGCATCGCCATTCCCCACGGCCGCGCGCCAACCCTGGACCGCCCCCGCGGCGCTCTGCTGCGGTTGGCCACCCCGGTCGATTTCGGTGGCGAGGAGCCGGTGGACCTGGTGTTCGCGATGGCCGTCCCCGCCCACTACACCCACCAGCACCTGATGCTGCTGTCCGAGCTGGCCGAGCTGTTCTCGGCGCCGGACATCCGCCAGGCCCTGCGCGAAGCGGGCGATGCCCGGGCGCTGCGCAAGGCGCTGGACATGACCCCACCTGCGAGTGCCGCATGAATACCAGCATCACCGCCCGTGAACTGTTCGAACAGCAGCGCGAGCGGCTGGGACTGCGCTGGGCTGCCGGCAAGTCCGGCGAGAAGCGCGAGCTGGAGGCCGGCAACACGGTCTCGCGGCGCCCCTCGCTGGCCGGCTACCTCAATGCCATCTATCCCAACAAGGTGCAGATCCTGGGCACCGAGGAACTGTCCTGGCTGGATGCGCTGGAACCGCGCCAGCGTTGGGAGACCATCGAAAAGATCATGCAGTCGCACCCGCTGGCGCTGGTGCTGACCCGCAACCAGGCCTGCCCGGAAGACCTGCGCGCTGCCGCGGACGAATCCGGCACGCCATTGTGGCTGTCGCCCAAGCGCGGCCACGAACTGCTCAACCACCTGTCCTACCACCTGGCGCGGACGCTGGCGCCGCGGGTGATCCTGCATGGCGTGTTCATGGAGATCTATTCCATCGGCGTGCTGATCACCGGCGAAGCGGGATCCGGCAAGAGCGAACTGGCGCTGGAACTGCTCAGCCGTGGCCATCGCCTGGTGGCCGACGATGCTCCCGAATTCACCCAGATCGCACCCGATGTACTCGATGGCACCTGCCCGGAGCTGCTGCAGGACCTGCTGGAAGTGCGCGGCCTGGGCGTGTTGAACGTGCGCGAGATGTTCGGCGACACGGCTGTAAAGAAGAACAAGTACCTTCGGCTGATCGTCCACCTGACCAAGCCGATGACCGAACCCACCCCGCATGGCTACGAGCGCCTGACCGGCGATTCGGGCACCCGCCATGTGCTGGACCTGGACGTACCGCTGATCACCCTGCCGGTGATGCCCGGCCGCAACCTGGCCGTGCTGACCGAGGCGGCCACCCGCCTGCACATCCTGCGCACCAAGGGCATCGACCCGGCAGCCATGTTCATCGCCCGTCACAGCAACCTGCTGGAACGGCGAACACCCTGATTTCCCTGCCCTTCGAAGAGCCTGTCCATGAGCACCGTCACCCCCTCCGCCCCGACCCTGATCATCGTCAGCGGCCTGTCCGGCTCGGGTAAATCCGTCGCCCTGAAGACCTTCGAGGACCAGGATTACTACTGCTCGGACAACCTGCCGATCAATCTGCTGCCCGACTTCGTGCGCAGCCTGTTGACCAACCACGACGGCAGCGCACCACGGCGTCTGGCCGTAGGCATCGACGTTCGCGGCCAGGCCGACCTGAGCCAGCTGGGCGACTGGCGGCAGCTGGCGGCCGACGCCGGCGTGGACGTGAAGGTGCTGTTCTTCGAGGCCAGCGACGAGACGCTGCTCAAGCGCTACGCCGACACCCGCCGCCGCCATCCGCTGAGCCAGCTGGGCCTGTCGCTGCCTGAAGCCATCGCCCGCGAACGCGAGTTGACCGCACCGCTGCGCCGCGAGGCCGATGCGGTGATCGACACCAGCAGCCTCAACGTGCATCAGCTGCGGCGGCGGATCATCACCGAGTTCACGATGGACCATGCCACCGGCCTGTCGCTGCTGTTCGAATCGTTCGCCTACAAGCGCGGCGTGCCGGCCGAGGCGGACTTCGTGTTCGATGCGCGGGTGCTGCCCAATCCGCACTGGGACCCGGACCTGCGCGCGCTCAGCGGTCGCGAACCGGGTGTACGCGACTACCTGGAAGCGCAGCCGGACGTGCAGCGCTACCTGGCCCAGCTGATGGACTTCCTCGATACCTGGCTGCCGAAGCTGGGTGATGGCACCCGCAGCTATGTGACAGTGGCGTTCGGCTGCACCGGCGGCAAGCACCGGTCGGTGTTCCTGGCCGAGCGCCTGGCCCGGCATGCCCGCGAGATGGGCTGGGAAGACGTGGCGACGTACCACCGCGAACAGGATTGAGGGGGTCGGCCGGGCTGCGCCCGGCACCCGCCGATAGTGCCGGCCGCTGGCCGGCAACAGCAACAGCAACAGCAACAGCAACAGCAGGAGCGGCATCCCGTGGGATGGCGGGGCGGTGTGGGTCTGCAGGACACGTCGTGAACCCGTTCCTAGGGGCTCGATGGCGCCATCCATGGCGCCAACGGTCCTGCAGACCCACACCGCCCCACCTCTGGCAGATTTCTGCTGCGGGTGGGTGTCGACCCTGGTCGACACGATGGATCCACGCCTGCGTGGATGAATCGCTGTCAGGCATCGAAAAACGGATGGGGTCGGATCTCTTTCTCAACGGAAAAGGCCTCCCTGGGAGCAACGCTGAATACGGGACACAGTGCCCCTCTCCTGCTGCTATCGCCAATTCACCTTGACCTGTTAACGTGCAGTAATGACCTGTGGCATTCTCCTCGTAACACATCCCGGGGTCGGGACCGCCCTGCTTGACGTGGCGACCCGGCTCCTGCGGCAGTTGCCGCTGAAAACCGAAGCTTTCGAAGTACCGTTCGACGCAGACCTGGACGCCCTGCTCCCGCTCGCCTCGGCCGCCCTGCGGCGGGTTGACGGGGGTGATGGTGTGCTGATCCTGACCGACCTGTACGGCGCCAGCCCCGCCAACCTTGCCGGGCAGCTGGCCCGGCTGGGGACCCCGGTTCGCCGGGTGTCGGCGCTGAGCCTGCCGATGTTGCTGCGGGTGATGAATTATCCGGAACAGGGACTGGATCAACTGCCCGCCACAGCCGCGGCGGGTACCCGTAATGGAGCGATAGTCGACGATGCTTGAACGAGAACTCACAGTCAGCAACCGCCTGGGCCTGCATGCCCGGGCCACCGCCAAGCTGGTGCAGACCCTGGCGCCGTTCCGCTGCAACGTGACCATGGCCGCCAAAGGCCGTGAGATCAACGCCAAGAGCATCATGGGCGTGATGCTGCTGGCCGCCGGCCAAGGCACCCCGGTCACCGTGCGGATCAACGGCGAGGACGAAGCCGCCGCGATGGAGGCGGTGGTCGGCCTGTTCGAACGCCGTTTCGACGAGGACAGCTGAGCGTGCCACGCGCACGCGCCAGCCAGGTCCCTTCCGGCCAACGGCCGGTACAGCTGCTGGCCGGCCACGGCGCCGCGCGCGGAACGGCGATGGGCCGGGCACGCGTGCGACTGCCGCATGCGCTGGAGGTGGCCGAGCAGCGCGTGGCCGCCCACCAGGTCGAGGCCGAACTGGCGCGCCTGCACCGGGCGCTGGATGCCGCGCGTACGGAAATGCACGAGCTGCGCCAGCGCCTGCATGGCGCCCTGAACCAGGAAGTGGGCGAGTTCCTCGACCTGCACGCGCTGCTGCTGGACGACCCCGAGCTGCTGTACGGCCTGGACGAGCTGATCCGCAGTGGCCCGTACAGCGCCGGCTATGCCTTGCGCCTGCAGCGCGACCGCCTGGCCAAGGTCTTCGATGGCATGGACGATGCCTATCTGAAGAGCCGCATGGACGATCTCGACCATGTGATCGGGCGCATCCACGCCTTCCTGCAACCCGAACGGCCGTCGGCAGTGAAAGGCCTGGCCGGCGAGATCCTGGTCTGTGACAACATCGCGCCCTCCGAGCTGGCGCAGCTGCAGGCACAGGGCGTAGTCGGCATCGTCACGGCCGCCGGCAGCGCGCTGTCGCACAGCGCGATCCTGGCGCGCAGCCTGCACCTGCCCCTGATCGTCAACGTGCCGCAGCTGCTCAGCCGCATCGCCGATGGCGATGTGCTGATCATCGATGGCGCCGACGGCAGCATCACCGTCAACCCGCAGGCCGACAACCTGCGGGACTACCGCGTCCGGCTGAAGGAACATGCGCGCGAGCAGCGCGAGCTCGGCCGCCTGCGCAGCAAGCCCAGCCGTACCCGCGACCAGGTCGACATTGCCCTGCTGGCCAATGCCGAATCGCTGGAAGACGTGACCCAGGCGCATGCACTGGGCGCGCAGGGGCTCGGCCTGTACCGCACCGAATTCCTGTTCCTGCAGCGCAATGAGCTGCCGGACGAAGAAGAGCAGTTCCAGACCTACCGCGATGCCGCGCTGGGCATGAGCGGGCGGCCGGTCACCATACGCACGCTGGACCTGGGCGCGGACAAGGCCGACCGTACCGGCCTGACCCTGAGCAACGAAGAGAACCCTGCACTCGGCCTGCGCGGGGTGCGCCTGTCGCTGGCACGGCCGAAAGTGGCCGACACCCAGCTGCGCGCGATCCTGCGCGCGTCTGCATACGGCAAGCTGCGCGTACTGGTGCCGATGGTCAGCACCCGCGAGGAGCTGCTGGCCGTGCGCCGTCACATGCTCAAACTGACCGAACAGCTGCGCGGCGAAGGGCACATGGTGTCCGACCACGTACCGCTGGGCGCGATGATCGAAGTCCCCGCCGCTGCGCTGGCGCTGGAGAGCTTCATCGACCTGGTCGATTTCCTGTCGATCGGCACCAACGATCTGGTGCAGTACCTGCTGGCTGCCGACCGCAACAACGAGGCGCTGGGCGAGTTGTATTCACCGCTGCACCCGGCCGTGCTGCGGCTGCTGCAGATGGTGATCGAGACCGGCGCGCGTCACCGCATCCCGGTGGCGGTCTGCGGCGAGATGGCCGGTGATGCCCGGATGACCCCGCTGCTGCTGGCGCTGGGCCTGAGCGAGTTCAGCCTGCACCCGGGTACGTTGCTGGAGGTACGCCGCGCGATACGCGAAGCCGATCTGGGTGCGCTGCGCGCGCGCGCGCCGAAGCTGCTGGCCGCGCGCGACCGCCGCGCGATCGAACGCTGGCTGGCACTGGTGGCGGATGCGCCCTGAGCGCCAAGGGTAGTGCCGGCCGCTGGCCGGCAGCCTACCCATCGAAGACCAAGAGGTTGCCGGCCAGCGGCCGGCACTCCCGCCACCCGGCGGCTATGCGTTGAAACATCGCCTTGCGATAATGACGCGCTGAACACCCCTGTTGCCGCATCCTTGCCGGGATCGCGGCTTTTCTTATCCCCGCGGGAGCTGCGATGGCTGAAGCTGTACGCCACGACAAGACTGCGCGCCAACTGCGGATGCTGTCCGATGCACTGGACAGCGGCCGGCTGGGCCCGGTGCGTCGCCTGGTCAACACCCTGGCCCCGGCCGAGATCGGCAACCTGCTCGAATCGTTGCCGCCGGGCAAGCGCGAGGTGGTGTGGGGACTGGTTGATCCGGAAGACGACGGCGAGGTGCTGGTCCACGTCGGCGACGACGTGCGCGAAAGCCTGCTCGCGGACATGGACCCGGACGAGATCATCGCCGCGGTCGAAGACCTGGACATCGACGATCTGGCCGACCTGGTCGAAGACCTGCCGGACACGGTCATCGACGAAGTCCTCAAGTCGATGGACCGCGAGAACCGCGAGCGCCTGGAACAGGTCCTGTCCTATCCCGAGGACAGCGCCGGTCGCCTGATGAATCCGGACGTGGTGACCGTGCGCGCCGACGTCAATGTCGACGTCGTGCTGCGCTACCTGCGCCTGCGCGGTGAACTGCCCGACCACACCGACCACCTGTTCGTGGTCAGCCGCCGCCATCAGTACCTCGGCCGCGTGTCGCTGGCGGCACTGGTGACCCACGAGGACACCACCCCGATCAATCGCCTGATCGACGACGAGCAGCCAGCCATCGACGTCGGCGAGAGCGACCAGGAAGTCGCCCGCCAGTTCTCCGACCATGACTGGATCTCCGCGCCAGTGGTGGATGACAACAACATCCTGATCGGTCGCATCACCATCGATGACGTGGTCGACATCATCCGCGGCCAGGCCGAGCACCAGGCGCTGGGCGCCGCCGGTCTGGACGAGGACGAAGATCTGTTCAGCCCGGTCTGGCGCGCGATGCGCCGCCGCCTGATGTGGCTGTCGGTGAACCTGTGCACGGCCTTCCTGGCCTCCAGCGTGGTCGGCCACTTCGAAGGCACCATCGACAAACTGGTGGCGCTGGCGGTGCTGATGCCGATCGTGGCCGGCCTCGGCGGCAACGCCGGTACCCAGGTGCTGGCACTGATGGTGCGCGGCCTGGCGCTGGGCCAGGTGGGCGCCTCCAACGCCCGCACCCTGCTGTGGAAGGAAGTACGGGTCGCGCTGTTGAACGGCGTGATGCTGGGTTCGGTGCTGGGCCTGATCGTGCTCGCCTGGTTCCACTCGCCCGGGTTGTCGGCAGTGATCGCCATCGCGTTGACCTGCAACCTGTTGTTTGCTGCGTTGGCCGGCGTGCTGGTGCCGTTGACGCTGAAGCGCTTCGGCTTCGACCCGGCGCTGGCCAGCGGCATCTTCCTCACCGCCGTGACCGATTCGATGGGCTTCTTCACCTTCCTCGGCCTGGCCACCCTGGTGCTGCTGCACTGACCGTCTCGCGGGTCGGATCCCCGCTGCGCGGCGCTCTGACCCGATCCCAACTGGATCCCCCCATGGCAACGACAATCGAAAACTACTTCCAGCCCGGCTGGCGCGACCAGCAGCACACCTGCCCGGCCTGCGAATGGAAGGGCAGCTCGCGTGCCATGGAAATGGAACTTGACGAGGACGCCACCGAGTACGCCTGCCCGGTCTGCGAGAACCCACTGCTGGTGGTCCTGCACCCGGACATTGCGCAGGTGCAGGCCGCCGCCGCCGAAGGCAATACCGAGGCACAGGAGCAGTTGGAGATCATCGCCAGCTTCCCGCGCCCGCAGTGACGCGGCGCACGATGCCGGGCCGACGTCGGCGGACTACGATGCAGGCGATCTCGCCGCTTCGGAAAATCCCATGGTCCGTTTGCTGTCGCGCTGGCTGCCACTGCTGGCCCTTCTGATGATGAGCGGTTGCACTTCGCTGCCGGACAGCGCGCGTGGCCGCTTCGAAGCACGTGCGGTGAAGGTGGACGGGCAAACGGCGTACTACCAGGTGTTCATTCCGGCCGGCGTGCAGGCCGCCGCTCCCACCCACCTTCCGGTCGTCCTGTTCCTGCACGGCTCGGGCGAGCGCGGCGCCGATGGCGTCAAGCAGACCCACGCCGGGCTGGGGCCTTACCTGCGCGCGCATCCCGATTTCCCCGCCCTGGTGGTGTTCCCGCAGGTACCGGGCCACGAGGAATGGAGCGGCCGCAACAACCGTGCGGCAGTGGCCGCGCTGGACGCGACGATCGCTGAATTCGGCGCCGACCCGGCGCGGCAATACCTGACCGGCATGTCGATGGGCGGCTATGGCAGCTGGAACATCGCATTGGATGACCCACGCCGCTTTGCCGCGATCGTCCCCGTGTGCGGCGCGGTGCTCGCCCCGCGTGCGGTACGCCCGACCCTGTTCGTCGAGCAGGTCGCGCACGAAGCGGACCCGTACGCGGTGATTGCCCAGCGCCTGCAGCACACGCCGATCTGGATCTTCCACGGCGCACTGGATGACGTGGTGCCGCCGGACGACGACCGCAGACTGCATGCCGCATTCCAGCGCGCCGCCGCACGCGACGTGCGCTACACCGAATACCCGGAAGGCAACCACAATGCCTGGGACGCCACCTACGCCGACCCGGCAATGTGGGAATGGCTGTTCGCGCAGAAGCGCTGAACCACGACATCCGGCGGGTACCCACCAAGGCTGGAGCCTGGTCTGGTAGGTGCCACCCTGGTTAGAGCCAGGTTTGGGTAGATGCCCCATCAAGGTTATGGTTGGAGCCTGGTTTGGGTAGATGCACCATCGAGGTTATGGTTGGAGCTTGGTTTGGGTAGTGCCCACCAGGGTTGAAGCCTGGTTTCGGTGGGTGCCAACCTTGGTTGGCACTATCTGTCCGCACCCATGAACTACGCCCTGGCACCGGAACCTTCGAGTTCCCACTCACACCACGCATGCGGGTACTCACCAAGCTGCGTTGCCAGCCTCGCCCTGATCGGATTCGCCATCAAATACATTGCGTGCCGGAACAGTGATTCATCAGAGCGGAACGCGTGATCGTGATAACAGGACTGCCAGAAGCGCCCCGCCCTGCCCAGTACCCGGTTTGCGTGCACGGCCGTACGCGATTTGAAGCGCTTCATGACAACGTCGAGCGATGCCGCGCGCAGCTGCATCAACCAGTGGACGTGATCCGGCATGACCACGTAGGCGATCGAACGGGTCAGACCTTCCAGATCCAGACGCTGGAACTCCTGCATGGCGGTAACCGCAACGGTGTCATTGGCGAACAGAGCCGCCCGGCCATGTACGTTCGTCGTGAGGATGTAGCTCTGGCCGATGCTGGAATGACGGCCCAGCAGGAGGCGGGTGCTGTTCATGCAGAAGAGCATGGGCGGGCGCATGTTCCCTGAACATAGGGAAATCACCTTCGCCCGGGTAGGCCAGTGCCAACCAAGGTTGGCACCCACCACACCTGCAGTGTCAACCAAGGTTGACACCTACCTCACCCGGGTGGTCAGCCCAGCAGGGTTTCCAGCACGGCCATGCGCACGGCGACGCCGTTGGCGACCTGGCGCAGCACCCACGACTGCGAGCCGTCGGCCACCTCGTCGGTCACTTCCACGCCGCGGTTGATCGGGCCCGGGTGCAGCACCGCGGCATCCTTGCCCGCGCGCGCCAGGCGTTTGTTGGTCAGGCCGTACTGCGCATGGTACTGCTCCAGCGACGGCACCAGGCCTTCTTCCATGCGCTCGCGCTGCAGGCGCAGCATCATCAGCGCATCGACGCCTTCCAGCATCGCGTCGAAATCATCGCCGACCACGCAGCCCTTCAGGGTCTCGTCGTCCGGCAGCAGCGACTGCGGGCCACACACGCGGATCTCGCCCACGCCCAGCGTGCGCAGCGCATGCAGGTCGGTACGGGCCACGCGCGAGTGCTTCACGTCGCCGACAATCACGACTTTCAGCTTCGAGAAATCCGGGCCCTTGGCCTGGCGCAGGGTCAGCATGTCCAGCAGGCCCTGGGTCGGGTGCGAACTGCGGCCGTCACCGGCATTGATCAGCGCGGTGCCCTCGCCTGCCGCATCGGCCAGTGCGGCCACGGCGCCGTCATCGGGGTGGCGCACCACGAAGCCGCGCACGCCCATCGCTTCCAGGTTGCGAAGCGTGTCGCAGGCGGTCTCACCCTTGCGGGTAGAGGACGTCGAGGCGTCGAAATTCAGCACGTCCGCCCCCAGCCGCTGCGCGGCCAGCTGGAACGAACTGCGAGTGCGCGTGGACGGTTCGAAGAACAGCGTGCACACCGCCGAACCGGCCAGCACGTGGCGCTTGTTGCCGACGCGGCCGACTGCGGCATCGCGGATCTGCCCTGCGCGGTCGAGCAGCTGCAGCAGCGTTTCGCGCGGCAGGCCCTCCAGGGTCAGCAGGTGGCGCAGGCGTCCGGAGGCATCGATTTGCTGGGCGGTCATGGCGGTGTCGGGCAGTCAGGGAATGGGGGTGGCGTCGTCCGGCGACGACAGCCAGCGATCAATGATCACCGCTGCGGCGACGGCATCGAGGGCAGCCGCATCACGGCGGCGCTTGCGCCCTTCGGCGCGCTCGACGGCGAAGCGGCGTGCGGCCTCGACCGAACTGGAACGCTCGTCGATCATCACCACCGGCAGCTTGAAGCGCTCCCGCAGCTGGCGGGCGAAGCCCTGCGCGCGCTTGCGGTTGGGCTGGTCCTGGCCGTCCAGGGTCAGCGGGTCGCCGACCACCAGGCCGTCGGGCTTCCATTCCTTGAGCAGGCGTTCGATCGCGGTCCAGTCCGGGCCGTTGCCGTGCACATCGACCACGGCCACCGCGCGCGCATGCGCGGCGAAGGCACTGCCGATGGCCACGCCGATCCGTCGCGAGCCGACATCGAAACCCAGAACGGTGCCATCACGGCGGATCGCCGGGGCAGCAGAATCCGGCGCGGGCGTGATGGGCTCAGACATGGCCGCTGTAGTCGGTCAGCCGGAACAGGTCCACGCCGATGCGCGAGGCCGCACCCTGCCAGCGCTGCTCCAGCGGCAGCTGGAACACCAGCTCGGCATCGGCCGGCACGGTCAGCCAGCTGTTCTCGGACAGCTCGCTTTCCAGCTGCCCTGCGCCCCAACCGGCACAGCCGAGGGTGACCACGGCATTGGCCGGGCCTTCGCCGCGCGCCATCGCTTCGAGGATGTCGCGCGAGGTGGTCAGGTACAGGCCGTCGCCCACGGTCAGGCTGGAATCCCACGCCCGCGCGTCGTCATGGATGACGAAGCCGCGCTCGGGATGCACCGGGCCGCCGTTGAGCACCATGCGCGCCTGCAGGTCGCCATCACCGGTGGTGATGTCCATCTGTGCAAGCACTTCACCCAGCGTGTACTCGGAAGGCTGGTTGACCAGCACACCCATCGCCCCGTTCTCGTCGTGCTGGCAGATCAGCGCGACGCTGCGGGCGAAGGTCGCGTCGAGCAGCGACGGCAGCGCGACGAGCAGGTGATCGGCAAGGGAGGTCGGCGTTACAGGCATGGTCCTATTCTACCTGCTGGGGGCGGGATGGTCGCGCGATGGCGTCGAACAGCGATGGGCTAGGATGGTGCTTTGCCATGGAAGGTCATCGATGCAGTCTTCAACGCCCCTGACCCTGCCGGCACGCAGCGCCATCGTCCTGCTTGCCCTGCTGCAGGGCCTGATGCTGTATGCCGCGCAGGAACTGTCCGACGCGTGGCCGTTCCGCGATATCGGCTGGCGCTACTGCTGGTACGCCTGGGTGCTGGCCATTCCCAGCGCGGTGGCGCTGAGCCTGGTGGAGCTGGGCCAGCGCCGCCTGTGGCTGCAGGCCGTGCTCGGCTCGACGGTGGTGCTGGCGCTGGCCGCCTGGATCGGCTGGAACCTCAATGGCGAGACCGCGCTGGAGTCGAGCGCGCTGCAGCTTCCGTTGACCCTGGGCATCGCCGTGGCGGTGTTCGTGGTCCTGCCCTGGTGGCAGTTCCAGCTGCAGCACGGGCACTGGCGTGCCAGTTACCCCGAGCTGTTCGAGCGCGCCTGGCAGAATGGTTTGACCCTGGCCTTGGCGGCACTGTTCACCGGGCTGACCTGGCTGCTGTTGTGGCTGTGGTCGGCGCTGTTCCAGCTGCTCGACGTGACCGTCTTCCGCGACCTGTTCCGGCAGGACGCGTTCATCGCACTGGCCACCGGCAGCCTGGCCGGGTTCGGCGTACTGATCGGGCGCACCCAGCACCGCGCCATCCAGATCACCCGCCAGGTGCTGTTCGCGATCTGCCGTGGGCTGTTGCCGCTGCTCTCGTTCATCGCCGTATTGTTCGTGCTGAGCCTGCCGCTTACCGGGCTGGAACCGTTGTGGAAGACCCGCTCGGCCGCCGGCCTGCTGCTGGTGCTGTCGCTGCTGCTGGTGACGTTCACCAATGCGGTCCACCAGCAGGGGGAAGACAGCGCCCCCTACCCGCTGCTGCTGCGCCGGCTGGTTGAAGCCAGCCTGCTGGCGCTGCCGGTCTACGCCGCACTGGCGCTGTACGCACTGGGGCTGCGCGTGGTGCAGTACGGCTGGACCGTGGACCGGTTCTGGGCGGTACTCGTCGCAGTGGCCGTGGCCGGCTATGCCGTGGGCTACGCGCTGGCGGTGCTGCGCCGGCATCGCCGCTGGTTGCAGATGCTGGAGCCGGTCAACCGCTGGATGTGCTGGGCGGTGCTGGCACTGGCATTGCTGGGCAACTCGCCGCTGCTGGACCCGGTGCGACTGACCCTGTCCAGCCAGCTGGCGCGCCTGCGTGCGGACCCGCCCGCGATCACCAGCAGTGACGTCAACGTGCTGCGCTTCGATCTTGGCCACCGCGGCGTGCGGGCGCTGCGCGAGCTGCAGCGTGATCCAGCCATCACCGCCGATGCCAACGCGCCACAGGTGATCGCTGCCGCGCTGGCGCGTACCTCGCGCTGGGATGACGGCCACCGCCTCGACAAGGGGCCGCAGGACGTCGTCGCCCTGCAGCGCGCGTTGAAGCTGGCCAAGGGATCCAGCTCGCCACCGGACGATTGGTGGCAGGCACTGGCCACGCGCGCGATCGATGGCGAATCCTGCGCCCAGAGCGAGCGCGACTGCCTGATCGTGCATCGCGACCTGGACGGCGATGGCACTGGCGAAGTGCTGCTGTGCGAGCTGTACACCCACCGTGGGCCGGACTGCGTGCTGTACGCACGTGGCAGGGATGCCCACTGGCGCCGGGCCGGTTCGCTGTTCGGCACCGTCAGCGGCCAGGCCGAGACGATCAACCAGGCCCTGCGTGACGGCAAACTCACGCTCGTGCCACCGCGCTGGCCGATGCTGTCCATCGGCGGGCACCCTGCGCTGGCCATCGATCCCGAATCCGAATCCGAACCCGAATCCAACGAGCCTTCCCCATGAGCGGCTACTGCCTCATCGCCCCGGGCCATCCGGTGCACGACTACTACCACGCCAACGAGTACGGCTTCCCGCAGCGTGACGAGCGCGAGCTGTTCGAACGGCTGGTGCTGGAGATCAACCAGGCCGGCCTGAGCTGGGAAACGATCCTGAAGAAGCGCGAGGGCTTCCGCACGGCCTATGACGGCTTCGATGTGGACCGCGTGGCGGCGTACGCCGAGCAGGACATCGAGCGCCTGCTGTCGGACGCGGGCATCATCCGCAACCGGCTGAAGGTGCTGGCGGCGATCCACAACGCGCAGGTGATCCAGCAGCTGCGGGCCAGCCACGGCAGCTTCGCGTCGTGGCTGGATGCGCACCACCCGCGCAGCAAGGCCGACTGGGTGAAGCTGTTCAAGAAGACCTTCCGCTTCACCGGCGGCGAGATCACCGGCGAGTTCCTGATGAGCCTGGGCTACCTGCCCGGTGCGCATGCCGAGGACTGCCCGGTGCATGCGCGACTGCTGACGCTGTCGCCGCCGTGGCTGAAGTCCGCCGCCCGCTGATGGATATCCGCCGGGCATGGCCCGGCGTTACTACGCGTGGGTTCCGGTAGTGCCGGCCGCTGGCCGGCAACCCCGTTGAACGGTCACACGCCCATGTAGCGGCCGGGGCGGTGGTTGAACATCAGCACCAGGCTGAGCACCACCGCGCCGATGGCCGAGTACAGCACCTTCGACGGCGACAACACGAAGAACGCGGCCACCATCAGGCAGGCGTCGTAGGACATCTGCACCTTGCCCGCGCTCCAGCCACGGGTGCGCTGCAGGTACACCGCCAGGATGCCGATGCCGCCGAGACTGGCACGATGGCGGATGAAGAACAGGATGCCCAGGCCGGACAACGCACCGCCGACGATCGCCGAATACAGCGGGTTGATGTGCGAGAAGTCGATCCAGCGCGGCAGCAGGTCGGTCAGCACGCCACAGGCGGTGACCGCAGCGAAGGTCTTCAGGGTGAATTCCCAGCCCATGCGCCGCAGCGCCACCCAGTAGAACGGCAGGTTGACCAGCACGAACACCAGGCCGAAGTTCCAGCCCATCGCGTAGTGCAGCAGGAACGCCATGCCCGCCATGCCGCCGATCATCAGCCCGCCCTTGGCGAAGATGGCCAGGCCCAGCGAGGCCACCATCGTGGCCAGCACCATGCCCTGCACGTCCTCGGCGATCGAGTGGCGCAGCGCTTTTTCGTCGGCGGTGGTGCCGGCGCTGTCGGGCGGCGGGGTCAGCGGACCGGCGGTGACCAGGTGGCCGTCAGCGTCGTCGCACGGCGCGGGGCCATGGGAGGGAAGGGACATACGGGTGGGGAACAGCAGGTGGGGAGCGGTATTAGACACGATCTGCATGACAGTTGCAGATGAAATCGTTCAGCTGAATGCGCCCCGCACTATCTCCTGCCCGCCGCTGCTCAGCCCTTGCCGGCCAGATGGTGCGCCACCAGCGCGTTGGCATGGCCATGGCCCAGCCCATGCTCACTTTTCAGGAAGCTGACCAGTTCCATGTGTTTCAGGCCCTTCTTCCCGGCCAGCAGCCCGAACCAGTGCGCCACCGGCTGCCCGTAGGTCTTCTCGATGGAGGGGAAATACGAGGCCGGGCCTTTGGGCTTTTCAGTGCTCATGCGGAAGCTCCTTGCGTTGGATGTACCGGTACGACGAACAGGGGAGCCGGAAATCGACAGGTCCGTTCAATCCGGGAGCCGTATCATCCCGTCATGCCCCGCGAAAACCTCAACGACCTGCAGGCCTTCGTCCACGTTGCCTGCGAGGGCAGCTTCACCAAGGCCGCCGCCCAGCTGGGCGTGTCCCAGTCCGCGCTCAGCCATGCCATGCGCGGCCTGGAACAGCGCCTGGGCGTGCGCCTGCTGACCCGCACCACCCGCAGCGTGTCCACCACCGAAGCCGGTGCCCGCCTGCTCGACACCCTGGGCCCGCGCCTGGCCGAGATCGAGGACGGACTGGCCGCGCTGGCCGAATACCGTGAACGCCCGGCCGGCACCATCCGCATCAATGCCACCGGCCATGCCGCCGAGTACATCGCCTGGCCACGGCTGGCGCCGCTGCTGCAGCAGTATCCGGATCTCAAGGTGGAACTGACCGCCGACTACGGGCTGGCCGACATCGTGGCCGAGCGCTACGACATCGGCATCCGCCTCGGCGAGCGCCTGGCGCGCGACATGGTCGCCGTGCCGATCAGCCCGCCGCTGCGCATGCGCGTGGTCGGCGCACCCAGCTACTTCCGCCAGCATGTGGTGCCACGGCATCCGAACGAGCTGGCAGGCCACAACTGCGTGACTCTGCGCCTGCCCACGCATGGCGGGCTGATGCCGTGGGATTTCGGCCAAGACGGCAACGAACTGAGCGTACGCGTGAGCGGCCAGTGGACCTTCAACACCATGGGCATGACCCGCGCCGCTGCGCTGGCCGGCAGCGGACTGGCCTGGCTGCCGGAAGACCAGGTGCAGCCGATGCTGGACGATGGCCGCCTGCAGTCGGTACTGGACGACTGGTGCCCGCACTTCGATGGCTACTACGCGTACTACCCGTCGCGCCGCCACGTCACGGTGGCGATGCGCACGGTGCTGGATGCGCTGCGCGGGCCGATGGCTGGATGAGGTGTGCGGACCAACGGTCCGCACCCACCTCGGTCCGCACCCGGTGATCAGCCCTTGGCCTGGGCCGCACGCTGTGCGTTGTAGCGCTCACCGACGATCGACACTTCATCCAGCGCCTGCGCGATGCGCTGCAGTTCTTCCGGCGCCAGCTGCAGGTCAGCCGCACCCAGGTTCTCTTCCAGGCGGTGGATCTTGGTGGTGCCCGGAATCGGCACGATCCACGGCGCCTGCGCCAGCAGCCAGGCCAGCGCCACCTGCGCCGGGGTCGCGCCGCGTGCTGCAGCAATCGTACTGATGCGATCCACCAGCGCCTGGTTGGCGCGGCGGGCGTCCACTTCGAAGCGCGGCACGCTGTTGCGGAAATCGTTGGCGTCGAAGGTGGTGTCGGCGTTGATCGCGCCGGTCAGGAAGCCACGGCCGAGCGGACTGAACGGCACGAAGCCGATGCCCAGTTCCTGCAGGGCCGGCAGCAGTTCGCGCTCCGGTTCACGCCACCACAGCGAATACTCGCTCTGCACGGCAGCCACCGGCTGCACCGCGTGCGCACGGCGCACGGTGGTGGCGCTGGCCTCGGACAGGCCGAAGTGGCCGACCTTGCCCTCGGCGATCAGGTCGCGCACGGTGCCGGCCACGTCCTCGATCGGCACGTTCGGGTCGACACGGTGCTGGTAGAACAGGTCGATATGGTCGGTGCGCAGGCGCTTGAGACTGGCTTCGGCCACGGCGCGGATGTTCTCGGGGCGGCTGTCCAGGCCGGTATCGGTGCGCGCATCCTTGAAGCCGAACTTGGTGGCGATCACCAGCTTGTCGCGGTAAGGCGCCAGGGCCTCGCCGAGCAGGTCTTCATTGGTGTACGGGCCGTACACTTCGGCGGTGTCGAAGAAGGTCACGCCGCGTTCAACGGCGGCGTGCAGCAGGGCGATGCCCTGGCTGCGCTCGGCCGGCTGGCCATAGGCATGGGTCAGGCCCATGCAACCCAGGCCCAAGGCGGAGACCTTCAGGCCGCTGCGGCCGAGTTCACGTGTCTGCATCGTGATGCTCCAGAGGGGGAACGCTGACGATACGCCTGCAGGGGCCGCCGATTGAATGGGCAGCATTGCAGTTGGTCATGACTGGAATTCATCAATCGCCAACGCGCCCGGTAGAGTCGACTGTTAGTTGTGATCTCTCGGTAGGTTGTTCATCCGGGGCATCTTTGGAAAATGGTGGTTACCACACCTATCCAGTCCCCAAAGAGCCCGGATGAACCACCATAAAAATGCCCGTT